>NZ_CP059973.1:606325-909487 GCF_009193295.2 Bacteroides luhongzhouii
CGTTGTTGACTAAAACTCTCTCTCGATCTCTTTTATAAGTAGGTAAAGGTTACTATCTCCCGATAGTAACCTTTTTCTTTAAGAAAAGTAATCTCCTATTGGTTTTCAACATTTTACGCCCGACGTCGCTCCATCAGTCTTTATCCACACACAAGCATATTATGTATTTGCTTTCTGTACGGCAGCTTTTTCTGCCGATTCCTTTTGAGCGGAAGCCTTTTTCTGTTGTTCCTCCTCTTCATAATATTGTTTTCTACGCTTGTTGGATTGCTGAATCAAATTTGTAATATAAACTGTAAAGATAGGGAACATCATCATACCCAAGGCAGCCAGCAAAACAGAAAGCACGCGCCCGGTCACAGTCTGCGCTACGATATTCGACCCTACGGTAGTGACATCCATAAAAGCCCACCACAAGGCATCTCCATAATCATTCACCAATGGATTCACCCGATGTTCGAGCACAAAAAATGCCAGACTGGAGAAATAAACTGTTGCCAGCAGCATCGTCAGATAAGAGACGAACAAACTCGAAGCCCGATTGTAAGTCAGCCAGCCGACCACAATAGCAAGCGCATAACCGCCTCTTAATAAAGGAATGAAACGAAGCATATAGGTGATCTCATCCGAAAACGTCCATCCATAATATGCGATAATATTCTGATAAGGAATGGCCACCAATAAAAAGATAAAATGTGTCCGCAGATAGCGTCCTTTATGTTTTGCCAAGAAGAACTCCAACACAAAATCGAAAAGAAACCAAAGACAGATACATAGCTGTACCTTCATGTAAGAAGACTGTGTATAGAAAGGAATTCCCTTAAAAGTATCCACCGAGATACTGATGACCAGAAACAGGGACATCACTAATATAATAATGTGAAGAATACCGTAGATCCCCTTTTTTCCGAAAATAAAATCTGAAAGTGCTGATTTCATAACTACTTAGTTTATAATAAAATGGTTCATATATAATTTAGATTGTTTAGAAACAATCGAGAAAAGTAATTGTTTCAAAACAGGTAAATCCAAGGTTACAATATCCCGTTCCGACGATGTTAATTAACGAACTTTGAAAGAGATTGCGGAAACATCTCACGCAAAATGTTGTTATAACACTGACTTTAAAATATTTTTCACTTAAAACCTTAACTTATGGCAAATATTAAAAATGCAGTGAAGCTGGGTGTGTTTACCCTTGCTATCATGAATGTTACGGCAGTAGTATCCTTGCGTGGACTACCAGCCGAGGCCGTATATGGAATGAGCTCGGCCTTCTATTATCTTTTTGCGGCTATTGTCTTTCTAATCCCTACATCGCTCGTTGCAGCCGAGCTGGCGGCGATGTTTCAGGATAAGCAGGGTGGTGTGTTCCGGTGGGTAGGCGAGGCCTACGGCAAGAAACTGGGATTCCTCGCCATCTGGGTGCAATGGATTGAAAGTACGATCTGGTATCCGACAGTATTAACGTTTGGTGCCGTATCTATCGCTTTTATCGGGATGAACGACGTACATGACATGTCACTGGCAAACAATAAGTATTATACGCTTATTGTAGTACTGATCATCTACTGGCTGGCCACTTTCATTTCTCTGAAAGGTATGAGCTGGGTAGGTAAAGTAGCCAAAGTCGGTGGTATGGTTGGTACCATTATTCCGGCTGGTCTGTTGATTATCTTAGGAATCATTTACCTGGCAACCGGCGGACAATCCAATATGGATTTCCACAGTAGCTTCATCCCCGACTTTACCAACTTTGATAATGTCGTTCTTGCTGCCAGTATCTTCTTGTTTTATGCTGGTATGGAAATGGGCGGTATCCACGTAAAAGACGTAGAGAACCCTTCTAAAAACTATCCGAAAGCCGTATTCATCGGTGCGCTGATCACAGTGCTGATCTTCGTTCTAGGTACTTTTGCATTAGGTGTGATTATCCCTGCTAAAGATATCAACCTGACTCAAAGCCTGCTCGTCGGTTTCGACAATTATTTCAAATATATTCATGCTTCCTGGTTGTCACCAATCATTGCCGTTGCCCTTGCTTTCGGTGTATTGGCTGGCGTATTGACATGGGTTGCCGGTCCGTCAAAAGGTATATTTGCCGTAGGTAAAGCTGGTTATATGCCTCCGTTCTTTCAGAAAACAAACAAACTGGGTGTACAGAAAAACATCTTACTCGTGCAGGGTATCGCTGTAACCATCTTAAGTTTGCTGTTTGTCGTTATGCCTTCCGTACAGAGTTTCTATCAGATTCTGTCACAGTTGACAGTTATTCTTTATCTGATTATGTATTTGTTGATGTTCTCCGGAGCTATCGCATTGCGTTATAAGATGAAGAAACTTAACCGTCCGTTCCGTATCGGTAAGTCCGGCAACGGTCTGATGTGGTTTGTTGGCGGTCTTGGTTTCTGCGGATCATTGCTTGCTTTCATCCTTAGCTTCATCCCGCCCAGCCAAATCTCTACCGGTAGCAACACCGTTTGGTTCTCCGTACTGATTATCGGTGCAATTATCGTCGTTATTGCTCCGTTCATCATCTACGCTTCCAAGAAACCGTCTTGGGTAGACCCGAATTCCAATTTCGAACCGTTCCATTGGGAAGTTCAGGCTCAACCTGCCACCGCAAACGTTAGTGCAAGCAGCGTTAATGCTCCCCGTCCTGCCAATGCAACTTCTGCACATACAGGAGGAGCAACCGGGGCAAGTACAGCTAAACCCGGCGCAACCGCTTCCGGTGGAAGTTCCTCTGCCAGCAAAGCATCTCCGGGAACCGGAGACAAAGATAAGGATGTACCTAAGTCGTAAAGACTAAACATTCATCTTGTTCATCAAGAAGTTCAAGACAATTCGAAAAGCCTTGAATTTATAAAATCACCCTCACTACAGTCAAGTGAACTGCACCCCAAAAGTCAGATTTAACACTTTTGAGATACACTTTACAACTGTAGTAAGGGCGATTTACTTTATAGGCCGGGCTTAATCAATTCCGGCTTAATCACCCGTGGCAACACAAAGCTGAAAGTGGATCCCCGGTTAATTTCCGAATCGAGTTCAAGATTTCCGCCCAGGTTTTGGATAATTGTTTGCGAAAGAGTCAGTCCAAGTCCCGTCCCCTGCATTTCACGATCGAGTTTTATGAAACGTGAGAATATCTTTTTCTGTTCTTCTTCCGGTATACCAATGCCGGTGTCGGACACAAAAAAGTAAATCTCGTCCGTGCTTTCCAGGCGGCAACCAAAACGAATTTCACCCGACGTGGTGAATTTCATCGCATTATGCAAGAGGTTAGACAATACCTGAATGATGCGTTCCCGTTCCGAATACATCATAATAGGTTCTACATGTGCCTCACAAATCAATTCCACCGACGAGTCATTCAATTTCATCTTAAATATTCCGTCCAACTCTCTCAATAAATCATTGACATCAAACTCCGTATAAACAAAATCAACTGTCCCCGATTCTATTTGAGAAAGATCGAAAATATCATTCACCAAGCGCAACAACCGTTCGTTATTCTCTACAATAATATCAGCATACATTTTTCTCTCCTCTTCACTGGATGCCGACACCATCAAACCGGAAAATCCGACAATAGCATTTAATGGCGTACGAACCTCGTGGCTCATATTAGCGATGAAGGCTGATTTCAATTTATCGGCAGAAATGGAATGTTCTCTTTCAATGGTCAGTAACCTTTGCGCATTCTTCAGTTCCGTCACATTATAAACAGTCAACACCATATAATCTTCGCCATGAATCTTCAGATAAGTACCCGATACCGATACATCGCAAGGAGTTACTGTCGTCTCATCCTCACTCAACAGCTTCATCGAAGCCTCCAGATTTTTAAAGCTTGCTTTCTTGTAAAAAGCCTTACCGATAGACGCACGAATACAACATAGTTTACACTGTTCATGCTGACCACATTCACCGGCTGTAATCGCGTTTCTACAATGCAACAAATCCCCCACTCTTTTTGTAACTCCACCTACCTGAACAGGCAGACGGTTCAAAGAATAATAATTAGTGTCACAGACTACCAAATCCTTATCAATCAATAAGAAGTAGGCATTGATGTTCTGCAAAACCAAAGCCAATTTTTTAAGTTCATTCTCTTTGTTTTCTTTCGAATGTACCTCTTTTTGGAGTGACTGGCACTTTGCCCACACATAAATAAAGGCAGCTAATAGAACTATTATAATAATAATTGCCAGTGATGACATAGGATTAGAGTGTTTATAATGTTTTGATAGTTTCAGTGCGTAAATTTATAAAATATGTTGCATAAATAATGGGTTATCTACATATTTATTCCAACAAAAATACATTTATATTTTCACCGGTCAGAATTTGGCGAAATTTTCCCGCTAAGTTATTGCGGTATTAAAAAATATACTTATCTTTGCACCCGCAAACGAGAAAGGTGCCATAGCTCAGTTGGTAGAGCAAAGGACTGAAAATCCTTGTGTCCCCGGTTCGATTCCTGGTGGCACCACTTCGTAAGCAATCGGAATGTAGCGCAGTTGGTAGCGCACTACGTTCGGGACGTAGGGGTCGGGCGTTCGAGTCGCCTCATTCCGACAAAATAAAGGGTAGCTTTCTGGAATACAGTAAGTTGCCCTTTATTTCTATTTACTCACCGGGACGAAATCGGGACGGCTATACAAAAGAAAACACCAACCTATTATATCATGAAAAACAGTATTTATCTCTTTACAGTAGCAGTAACTTCTTTTATGTGCATCAGCTGCACAAAGACTCAAACCACTCTTTCGGAAAATGAAAAGGCAGTCAATCCTCCTATCATGGGATGGAGTTCATGGAATGCGTTTCGTGTAGACATCAGTGAAGACATTATCAAAAATCAGGCTGACCTGATGGTGAAAAAAGGTCTGAAAGATGCCGGATATCATTATGTCAATATCGATGACGGCTATTTCGGAAAACGTGACGACAACGGAATTATGCTTGGAAATGAAAAACGGTTCCCGAACGGCATGAAACCGGTAGCGGATCATATTCACAGCCTGGGAATGAAAGCCGGCCTTTATACCGATGCAGGTAATAGTACGTGCGGTTCCATGTGGGACAATGACACAGCTGGTATAGGAGCAGGCATCTATGGACACGAACTGCAAGACGCCCAATTATACTTTGGCGATTGGGGGTTCGATTTTATCAAAATTGATTATTGCGGAGGAGACGCGCTGGGACTCAATGAAAAGGAACGCTACACCTCAATCCGGAACAGTATAGACAAAGTAAACAAAGATGTTTCCATCAATATCTGCCGATGGGCCTTCCCGGGCACTTGGGCTAAAGATGCAGCAACCTCCTGGCGTATCAGCGGGGATATTAACGCACATTGGGGCTCATTAAAATATGTAGTCGGCAAGAATCTTTACCTGTCTGCCTATGCCGGCAACGGACATTACAATGACATGGATATGATGGTTATCGGATTCCGTAACGACAGCAAAGTGGGCGGACAAGGTCTTACCCCGACAGAAGAAGAAGCTCATTTCGGTTTATGGTGTATCATGAGCTCTCCTTTGCTTATCGGATGTAACCTGGAAAACATACCAGACTCTTCTCTCGAACTGCTGAAAAATAAAGAATTGATTGCCCTCAACCAAGACCCGCTGGGCTTGCAGGCCTACGTAGCGCAACATGAAAATGAAGGTTATGTACTTGTGAAAGATATTGAGCAGAAACGTGGAAACGTACGTGCTGTGGCTCTCTACAATCCTTCCGATACCGTATGCAGTTTCTCCGTCCCGTTCTCTTCATTGGAATTTGGAGGAAACGTAAAAGTACGTGATCTCGTAAAACACAGCGATTTAGGCAACTTCTCCGATGCTTTCGAACAAACGCTTCCGGCACACAGCGCCATGTTCCTCCGCATGGAAGGCGAAACACGTCTGGAACCGACTTTGTACGAAGCGGAATGGGCTTACTTGCCTCTTTTCAACGACCTTGGTAAAAATCCTAAAGGTATTCTTTATGCCAATGACAAGGAAGCTTCCGGCAAAATGAAAGTAGGTTTCCTGGGTGGACAACCGGAAAATTATGCCGAATGGAAGGAAGTGTACAGCGGAGATGGCGGACGCTATAACATGACTATTCATTACTCCTACGGTAAAGGTCGCCAGATAGAATTGGATGTCAACGGTATTATTACCAAAATCGATTCTTTGGGTGAGGATAATAACCACAACGAAATCACAGTTCCCGTTGAGCTAAAAGCCGGTTACAACACCATTCGCATGGGTAATAGTTACAACTGGGCACCGGATATCGATTGCTTCACTTTGACAAAAGCATTATAATAACCATATAAAAAAGGAGTAAAATATGATAAATACATCTTTACTCCTTTTTTAATCTATATGCTAGTTTATTCTATCATCGTCACACAGGCTTTTTCGGTCAAAGTTACCTGTAATTTGGCATCATCCTTTTCAGGAATCCAAAACATACGTTTGCACTCTCCTTTTTGAAGTTTCACATTCCCATTGTGACCTGTCAAGTATTCCGTATCAATCCGACATTCTTGCACATTTACAGACCAATTATCCATCATATTCAGATTCAAATGCAGATTATTGATCTTACCACTCTGAAATTCCACATTCCTGCCACTCCTAGCAACATGCAAAGCTCTAAGATCGCACGAATCCACTTGCATAGAATTAGAAGTATTAATGGAAAGAGAATCCTTTGTCAAATTTTTAAGAGCTATATCCTGCATGTAAATATCATTGATAATACATTCCACCTCTTGCGTCAGATTCAGTTGCATGTCTCCCGTTATCATCGCCACATATCTGGATTCCTTTAACTCTTGCAGGAGTTTATCCAGCGGATAGTCCAAAAGAATTTTCAACGTATCCCCCATGACGGTCATTTTCAGATAGTCATTTACTTTCTGCGAACAGGAAAATTCATTTTTCTCTCCTTTTGAAGGCAGCACTCGCAAAAAAGAATTTGCCAGCCAGACACTACATTCTTCTGTATGCATCTCCGTTTGAGCAAGCCATATTACCCGGCAAGCCGGGATTTCTTTGGTTAGCTGCTCTCCTTGCAGATTTATTTGATTGGAAAAGTGCGGCCTCCCCAGACAATACATCACAAACATTCCGCCTACCAGCACACAAAGTCCGGCTACAAAAAGCCCAATTAATATATAAGTTGTACGTTTCATAATATTTGTTTTACTTTTCTTTTTTACAAAATTCCCGGTACATATCGGTTATCTCTTTGATAGGAATATCCAGTGTCTTAATCTGCTTGAAAAAATAATCCAGTTCTTCTTTCAAAAAAGTATTCTTTCGCAAAGAATGAATCAGTTCCCTTGCACCGGTAGAGACAAAATAACCAATGCCGCGTTTATTATAAATAATATTCTGTGACTGGAGATAATCAAATGAGCGCATCACTGTATTGGCATTTACTTCCACAATAGCGGCATATTCTCTGACAGAAGGGATGCGTTCCTCTTCCCCAAATTGCCCCAGAAGTATCTCATCACAGATCCTATCAGCGATCTGCAGATAAATAGCTTTACTTTCTTTAAAATTCATAGGCTAGAGTATTACATACGTTGAATAATCTCGGACTCCTTAAAACGAAAAAAGGCAAGTACCCAATTAACCAATGCAAAAAACATAAAGGCTATGGTTCCCAGAGTGAAAACTTGTTGCTCCGTGAAAAAAGAAAAAATATAGCCGTAATCTTTATTGTTGTTTCCATGAAATAGCATATTACCCGTCAACATTCCCATCAATACATAAATCAGAACAATGATTGTAACCGAAACAAAAGTTTTAAGAAAAGAGTTCTTCGGCCAAACAGAACTACCTAATACGAACAATGACTGCACAAAGCAATATATAGAAAGGACTAATATCAACTGATACGTTTCATTGAATAAAAACCACCGTTTCCCGCTACCGACTAAATCTCCCAGATTGACAGGGAGTATCACCTCTTTTACCTCCGGATAGATAAGCGAATAAACCATTACTCTTGTATAATCAGCCAATTTAAAAGCAATCAAAAAAACAACTAAAAATACGATAGTTGATACCAGCCAACGGGAAAAAAACTTCTCGAAAGGAGTGGACGGTGTCATTAATGTGGATAGCCGACTAGTCTTATTCTTCATCTTCTCCATCACCAGCGATGCACTTAAGCACCCGAAAACAAATAGAAACCACAAAAAAGCCATCAATATAAATCCCCATGCAGGATCGGCATTTGCATTTGTATGACGAATAAAATAAGCAGAATCGTGATACCTGTATTGAAAATATCCGTTCCAAACCAATACCACTGCCATCACTCCATACATCAACACCATACGAAGCACATTCGATCTCCAATTCTCTACCATCTCCTTACGGCAAAGATTCATAAAACGAGGCAAACTGAAAAAAGTATCTTTTATCATCGTCTTTTATTTTTGAGTGTGAAACAATCGGGCTATCTCTTCAGGAGCCGCCAGCGTAGCATTAAAAAGAAGTTCCAGGTTTAATTCCGATTCTTCCTGTTCTTCGTTAGGAAGTATCAGGTAATTTCCCTGGATAGTAGGGATTGCGAAAAGAGCACTTTTCGCCAATTCCCGATCGTCACTCTCCACAAAGAAAAGCTTGTCGCAAATATTACTTGTAGATTCATCCAGCAATACACAGCTGTCGTCCATAATCAATACATGATCGAGCACCTTATCGATGTCACGAACCTGATGCGTAGAAATTACAATCGTCTTATCATCCGACATACCCGATGCGATAAACTTACGGAACTGACTTTTGCCGGGAATGTCCAATCCGTTGGTCGGCTCGTCCATCAACAAAAGAGAAGTGTTTGTAGCAAGCGCAAAGCTCATGAATACTTTCTTTTTCTGTCCCATAGAAAGTGATCCGAGATCAATATCTATATCCATCTCAAAATAATGGAGATATTTAATCATCTCTTCCTTGCTGAAACGGGGATAAAAAGGACTGTTCAACTCCACATAGCTGACCAAAGAGACTGAAGGTAATTCAAACTCTTCGGGGACTAAAAACATATCCTGTAAAGTAATCGGTAACCGACGGCGCACATCTGTATCGTGAAACACCACTTTGCCGTTTTTAGGAGTCAATAACCCGGACATCAGATAGAGAAGAGTAGACTTTCCCGCGCCATTCTTTCCCAACAGGCCATATACCCTGCCGGACTCGAATGAAAGCGAAAAATCATGTAGTACCGCACGCTTCGATTTACGATAAGTAAATGAAAGATTTTCTACTGTAATCATAGTATTTCTGTTTAATGAATAATGATCTTTTAGTGTATTAGTGTAATAGTACACCACAAAAGTAGATAATCTTTTGAATATTCCAATAGAAAAGGGAAAAAAAGTGCCAAAAAAAGGAGGAGCTAAGATCACTCTCCACTCCTCCTGTCACGACAAACAACTAAAATTATTCACTATTTGATGCCGTCCAATGCCCTTTTAGCAGTAGCATTAGCGGGGTCTATAGCCAGAATTTTATTCCAGTATTCTATGGATTTATCTTTATTAGCCCTTGCTTCGGCCTTCAATGCCGGATTCTCGATCGCTAACAAATAGTAATATCCAAGATAACTGTAGCATTCAACCAAAGCTGAATTGTAATGAGGATCGTTTTTGCTTTCCAATAAAGCAGCCACTTCCTCATAGAAAGGTTTCGCAAGTCCTTGAGTGGTTTCAGGGTCAAGTGCGGAATTGGCACGTGCTCTCCAGAAGTTACCCAAATAGCTGTCCGGTGCTGCTTCCGCAATTGCATGGAAAACAGAATCAGCGGACATCAATGCCTGCTTGCGTTCTTCAACAGTGATTGTCAATGAATCAGGTTGCGTACCAGCACCGTAATAAAGTCTACCAAACTGGAATTGTAAGTCCGGAGTCTGTTTTTCTTTATCAAGAGATGAATAATATTTCTGGTAAGCACTGATTGCTTTTTTATAATCATTT
Source organism: Bacteroides luhongzhouii (assembly GCF_009193295.2). Lineage (NCBI taxonomy): Bacteria > Pseudomonadati > Bacteroidota > Bacteroidia > Bacteroidales > Bacteroidaceae > Bacteroides > Bacteroides luhongzhouii. The sequence goes on from NZ_CP059973.1 coordinate 616,332, forward strand.
TTCTGTTCGTAAGCTGAAGAGATATTTTTATATAAATCCGTCTTTGTCGGCTCCATCTTCACCGCTTTCTCATATTGTATTACTGCGTCATCATATTTTTTCAGACTTTCCAACAAGTGTCCATAATACATATAATCCAAATAAGAATAATCGGCTTTTTCACATTCATTGAAGAAGATGTTCGCTGCTTTTATCGCTTCATCAAAACGCTTCAAGTCAGTATAGTTATACATTGCCAGACGATTGAACGCAGCATGATGGACATTCTTTTGTAATCCCATATTAGCCACTTCGAGCGATTTCTCAAAATCATGGTTCAAAAATAAAGCAAACGCATACTTCACTAAGTCTTCTTCTGTGGCAGTAGGTCCCATTGCAAAATTCGCATAAGATTCCACCGCTTTGCTAAAATCATTTTTTAAATAATAAATCTCGGCTAGTTTTTTGTCTACGGCTGTGTTGGACGGTTCCAGGGCCTTCAATTGGTTCAGCTTTTCAATGGCAAGATTTGCATTGGCTGACTTATAAACATCTGCATATTTCAGATAAGCTTCCGTACATTTCGGATCGAAATAAATCGCCTCTTCATATTTTTGAGAAGCAAGACCTCCGTTTTTCTGTTTCATGGCGATATTTCCCTCCAATACAGAAGCAAGAGCTGATTTACCATTCGCTTTTCTGGCAAGAGTTGCATATTCTTGCGCTTCGGGAAGTTTGTCAGCATCCAGATATGCGTTTCCGATAGCTACCAAAAGTTCCACATTCTTTTTATTCTTTCCTTTAATCAGATGTTCGGCTTCTTCAGCAGCCTGTGCCGGATTCGTCTGAATAGTTCCTTTCAATTTTGCAACTTCCGCCTGCCATTCGGCATCGGTTGATTGCGCACAGAGCGACCCTACTGCTATAAACGCTCCAGCTAAAAACATTTGTACTCGTTTCATGATAGTCTCTAATTTTAGTTATTATTCGTCTTTCACGTGGACAATACGCACCGGCTGTGTAGCCGGAACAAGTCCGGATTTTAATATAATCCGCTGCCCCTTGTCGGATGTCATAAAAGAAGCAAATCCCCAAGGCAGCCCACTGCGAGGATCATTCAGTAATGCATAAATAGATCGTGCCAACGGATAATTACCATAGAACAGGTAAGCCTGATAAGGTTTATAACTGTTAGCCGGAGTTGCTATATCCTCTGCACTCACTGACATCACTTTGATCTCTTCGCGAAAAGAAAGATTGGTTGTATCACTGCGGTTCCCCAACCAGTTAACTCCAATAACTCCCATAGCATCGGGATTTTTCGCTACATAATCTATCACTTGCTGGTTGGTTTTCAAGGCACTGACGTTACCTTCTGCCAACGGTTTTCCACTACAGATTGAGTCTATTGCAAAACGTACGGTACTGGAGTTCTTATTATCGAACACCACCTGAATCCCTTTCAACCGGGAATCCGGATTTACATCTTTCCAGTTTTTCACCTCACCGGTGAGGATGCGGCGGAAATCACGTACACTCAACAAAGAATCCGGATTAGCACGATTCACAATCAATGCCAAACCATCCGTAGCCAATTTTATCTCGCGAGGGAAAAATTTACGGCTGTGGAATGAATTCATTTCTTCCTTAGTCAGTGTCCGGGTTGCAATAGCCAACCGGACACTGTCTTTCAGAAGTAAATTTATCGCTTCCACTTCAGTAGTGTAGCGAGGGACAATCCCGGCCAAAGGGTACAGGTTTTCAAACACCTCTATCTCTTCTTGTATGATAGGTTCGAAACTTTCATCCGCCGCGATCGTTACCACGCCGGAAGAATAAGTATCCGTCGGCCCTTTCGATTTCGAGTTACAAGCACTCAACAGCACCAGCGCAACGATTCCTATCAGCCTAAATTGTCTCTTCATCATTTTTTATTGTAGTTTAAACATTACCGGAACGGTGAACTTCACACGTACCGCTTTTCCATTCTGTTTACCAGGGAGCCATTTCGGCATGCTTTTTACCACGCGCACAGCTTCCTTATCCAGATAAGGGTCTACACCACGCGCCACACGTACATCAGAAATAGAACCATCACGTTCAACAACGAACTGTATGATAACGCGACCTTGTGTTCCATTCTCCTGTGCAATAGTCGGATATTTGATGTTCTTACCCAGATATGCCATCAACTCCTGTTGACCACCAGGAAACGTCGGCATCTGTTCTACCATATCGAAAACCTTTTCCGGTTCCGGTGCAGCCTGTGTTACCACCTGCTTAAGGTCAGCGATATCTTTACCATTTGCCTCGTCATTACCTTTTACGTCGGCAATAGAGATAGATACTTTAGTAGCATTCAAATCTTCCTGGCTCTTGATCTCATCATCCTCATGCACCTCTTCATCTTTCTTAATGACAGGGGCAGTAAACTTAATAGAACTTTTCAACGCAGGAGGAGGAGGCGCAACCGGTTCAACCCGTTTCATCTCTTCCTGTTTAATTTCCGGTTCTTCCAATTTCGACAAAGTAGTAACCTCTGTCATCACTTCTTTCTGTTCCGGAGTAGCCAACTTAAGCAACGTAGGGATGCTAAATCCAACTGCTGCTATGATTACCACAATCAACATTGCGACATTGTGTCGTTTTGTCGAATTGGCACGCATTTTATATGCGCCATATGCTTGGTTCTTGCCTTCAAAAATCAGTTGACACCATTCCGAAGAAGCTAAATCTAATTTTGCCATTTTACTTTTCTTTTTTGGGTGTTACATCAATTACCGGCTAAGTTCTGTGACAATTCACCTTTCGCATCGTAATTCTTCATCAAGAATTCATCAGCTTCTGCAATGTCTGTTATCACATATTTACCAATATTACATATCTGCATTTCGTCCAGCGCGTCAATCAGATTCATATAAGAAGCATCATCCGTAGCTTTGATAATTACGGTCGGTGTATCCTTTCCGCTCTTTATCTCAGCAACCTGCTTCTTAAATTCATCCTCCGTTATCTTAAGATCCAGTTTCTGTTGTTTCAATTCTCTTACTTTATTGACAGCAACAGCATTTTTCTGAAGGAGTACGGCACGTAGTCCATCTGCGCCGTAACTAGTTTCTTTCAAGGAGGTATAATCCTTGTAGTTAGGCTCTCCCTCATAATAATAAAGTTTATTATCAGCCCCTAGCAATAATGTAATTGCTTGTGAAGCCTTCACCATACTCTTCTGATTTTCAGTTAAATCTTTGTCATTACTCGGCATACTTATTTCCATCGTCTGAGGTTTGCTCAGTGTGGTACAAAGCATAAAGAAAGTAATCAGCAACATGTTCATATCCACCATCGGTGTAAAGTCCACTCGGACAGATATTTTCTTTTGTTTGCTTTTTCCTCTTTTTCCACCGCTCTCTTGTACTTCAGCACTCATTGTATTTCCTCCTTTTTAATTTTCAGATTCTGCTTTGAGAGAAGTAATCAGATTATACCGATTTTCCCGCAGATCCTGAAGTGAGTTCATAACGTTCTTTATCACTGAGTATGGAGTCTTAGCGTCTGCCTTGATAGCAATACGTAGATCAGCATTGGCAGTACGTGCATTACGCACCCACGACTTAAACTGATTATCAACACTATCACATGGAATGCCTTCATTCTTAAGGATCTTATCCCGTTGATCTTCGGGGAGATCAAGATATTTCTGCATACTTCTGATAGGCACTCCAAAAGTAGAAGACAACATAAATCTCTTCTCTTGCTCCGGAGTAAACTTAATGCCATACTCTTCACCCATGCTCTCCAAGACAGCCTGCATATCCTGCTGCTTGTCGAGGCTCATAAATATTTTTCCTTCCGGATCAACCAGAATCTGGAGTACATTAGTCTCCGGAATCTTGATTTCCGATACGGAAGCCGGAGTGGTAACTTGTACCGGTTCCTTTTTCACAAATGTTGATGTCAACATAAAGAAAGTCAGAAGCAATACAGTAACGTCACTCATAGCGGTCATATCTATGAACGTACTTTTCTTTTTAATTTGCGCTCTACCCATGATTAATAATAGATTTTATAAGGGTTCGCAGAATTAGTGAGTAGCAGCAAAAGTTTGCACGATAGAGAATCCGACTTCGTCAAGTCCGTAAGTCAATTTATCAATTTTGTTAGTGTAATAGTTGTAAGAGATAACAGCCAATGCACCAGTCAAGATACCGAAAGCTGTGTTGATCAAAGCTTCAGAGATACCTTGAGACAAAGCCATAGAGTCAGCACCACCACCAGCAGACAAAGCAGCAAATGAACGGATCATACCGATTACAGTACCAAGCAATCCCATCAATGTACCCAAGGTAGTGATGGTAGCGATAATTGGAAGATTTTGTTGCATCATAGGCATTTCTAAAGCTGTAGCTTCTTCAAGTTCTTTCTGGATAGCTAGCAGCTTCTGTTCTTTAGGAAGAGAGGTATTCTTTTCCATTTCCTCATACTTGCGCAAAGTAGAAGTTACTACGTTAGCAACAGAACCACGTTGTTTATCACAGATCTCCTGTGCTTTCTTCATGTCACCAGCAGCTAAAGCATCTTTGATGTTAGCTACAAACTTAGACAATGAGCCTTTACCGAAAGCAGAACGAAGAGCGAAATAACGCTCAATGCTCAGAGCAAGAACGGTTAACAACAATGTCTGGATAATAGGCACGATAACCCCACCTTTGTAAATAGTACCCAACATATTCAACGGATGATTGTTCGGGTCATTGTTCATAAAGTTGGATGGATTCCCTAATAGGAACTGATAGATACACACAGCTATTACTAAACAGCAGATGATTACGATACCGGCATTCTTTATACCTACAACTTGAGTTTTTTTAGTAGTTTCCATAATAAGTTTTTTGTTAAGAAATTAATTTTAGTTATTTAGGAAGTAAAAATTTCGATTAGACACACTGCGCTACAGACCCTGCAACTTTTAAAAGGAAAAAGTCACACAGTTCATACAGAGTACGAAAAAAAACGGATAATAGGGGAAATAAACTAAATAAGGATACGTCTTAGAGCGAACACGTAGTAGTCGCTACACGTAATGGAGTAATGTGGATCCTTATCCGAATAAAATGATTTACTTTGATCTAATACTAAAGAATTTTCTCTTAACACGAGAAACTTATGTATAACGTCTTTTAAGGAGTCATTGATTTCAATGATTCTACGCAGGCGATAATTATTAGAGTTTGATTCAGTTACTAATTTAAATCCTAATTCTACATCAGAAATAGTTAATGACTGCGAGTTATCATAACTGACCGACTGATTATCTACAAAAGAATTACGATTAACATCAGAAGATGATTCTGACAGTTGACAAGAGGCCTCACTGTTTGAAGCATAAGCCGAAAAATTCATAGCATTTCCACCCATGCTAAAAGATAGCATCAGCAGAACAAAAGCTAATATGAATTTCGGCGAAAGTTTCATTGTATTTTTAGTTGTTTTATTCGTCCATTATAGATTCAGCAACAAATGTAGCAATTAAATGCATACATATATCATTGTTTACATCATTTAAACATAAAAATTTGTCTCTACTATTAAGAACAAGTTGCAAAGTGTTTTGTTCTAGGGAACATTATTTTAATTTGTTAAAAAAAGCATCTCTATTGAACAAACGATTATGAGGTTTGCATCTGCTAAAAAGGACGGTATAAATACCAGAGGTTATCTTCTCTTCTGGTTTAAAAACAGAAAGCCCCTTGATTCTTAGTTGAATCAAGGGGCTTCTTAAAAACGGCGGCTACCTACTCTCCCACTGTTACGCAGTACCATCGGCGTGACGAGGCTTAACTTCTCTGTTCGGAATGGGAAGAGGTGGAACCCTCGTGCTATAACCACCTGAATAAGGTTATGACATGATGAAAAGTAAAATCGAAAGTATTACTATTATGTTTCTGTTTGCTGTTTCCAGTTTCCGTATCAGTAATCCGCTAAACGTATATACCCAACCGGTACATATTTGAAAGAAAGTGAACGGGCAATTAGTAATGCTCGGCTTTGATGTTACCACCTTTACACCTGCATCCTATCAACGTCATCGTCTTTGACGACCCTAAGAAATCTAATCTTGTGGCTGGCTTCGTACTTAGATGCTTTCAGCACTTATCCAATCCCGACTTAGATACCCAGCAATGCACCTGGCGGCACAACTGGTAAACCAGCGGTCAGTCCAACACGGTCCTCTCGTACTAGTGTCAGAGCCACGCAAATTTCATACGCCCACGATAGATAGAGACCGAACTGTCTCACGACGTTCTGAACCCAGCTCGCGTGCCACTTTAATGGGCGAACAGCCCAACCCTTGGGACCTTCTCCAGCCCCAGGATGTGACGAGCCGACATCGAGGTGCCAAACCCCTCCGTCGATATGAGCTCTTGGGAGGGATCAGCCTGTTATCCCCGGAGTACCTTTTATCCTTTGAGCGATGTCCCTTCCATACGGAAACACCGGATCACTATGCTCTAGTTTCCTACCTGATCGACTTGTCTGTCTCCCAGTCAAGCGCCCTTATGCCATTACACTCTACGGACGGTTACCAATCGTCCTGAGGGCACCTTTAGAAGCCTCCGTTACACTTTTGGAGGCGACCACCCCAGTCAAACTACCCACCAAACAGTGTCCCCGCAACCACGGGTTAGAACTCAAATAATCAAAGGGCCGTATTTCAACAGCGACTCCACAAATACTGGCGTACCTGCTTCGAAGTCTCCGGCCTATCCTACACATCAATTACCCAAATTCAATGTTAAGCTATAGTAAAGGTTCACGGGGTCTTTTCGTCCCATCGCGGGTAATCGGCATCTTCACCGATACTACAATTTCACTGAGCTCACGGTTGAGACAGTGTCCAGATCATTACACCATTCGTGCAGGTCGGAACTTACCCGACAAGGAATTTCGCTACCTTAGGACCGTTATAGTTACGGCCGCCGTTTACTGGGGCTTCAATTCAATGCTTCTCTTGCGATGACATCTCCTCTTAACCTTCCAGCACCGGGCAGGTGTCAGGCTGTATACGTAATCTTTCAATTTAGCACAGCCCTGTGTTTTTGTTAAACAGTTGCCTGGACCTATTCTCTGCGCCCAACTCTCGTTGGGACCCTTTATCCCGAAGTTACAGGGTCAATTTGCCTAGTTCCTTAACCGTGAATCACTCAAGCGCCTTAGTATATTCAACCCGACTACGTGTGTCCGTTTGCGGTACGGGTACCTTAAAGATTAAGTTTAGCGGATTTTCTTGGGAGTATGCTTACACGCACTATTACCGTTTCCCGAAGGAATTGGTATACTATCAGGTTCGACTCTCTTTGTGGATTTGCCTGCAAAGATCAACATCTACACCCTTCAACGGACTATTCCGTCAGTCCGCGGCGTTGTCACGACTCCGTCTCCACGTCACTCCTTAAGGTAGTACAGGAATATTAACCTGTTCTGCCATCGGCCTCACCGTTCGGCTGAGCCTTAGGACCCGACTAACCCTGATCCGATTAGCGTTGATCAGGAAACCTTAGTCTTTCGGCGAGGGGGTTTCTCACCCCCTTTATCGTTACTTATACCTACATTTGCTTTTCCACACGCTCCAGCAAAGCTCACGCTTCACCTTCGACGCAGAGTGGAATGCTCCCCTACCGATCATTACTGATCCCATAGCTTCGGTAAATTGCTTGATGCCCGATTATTATCCACGCCAAACTCCTCGACTAGTGAGCTGTTACGCACTCTTTAAATGAATGGCTGCTTCCAAGCCAACATCCTAGCTGTCTTAGCAATCTGACTTCGTTAGTTCAACTTAGCAATTATTTCGGGACCTTAGCTGATGGTCTGGATTCTTCTCCTTTAGGACATGGACCTTAGCACCCATGCCCTCACTCCTGTGATCGAACTACTGCGCATTCGGAGTTTATCAAGACTTGATAGGCGGTGAAGCCCTCGCATCTTATCAGTCGCTCTACCTCACAGTAGTAATTCCCAAGGCTGCACCTAAATGCATTTCGGGGAGTACGAGCTATCTCCAAGTTTGATTAGCCTTTCACCCCCACCCTCAGTTCATCCGGAAGCTTTTCAACGCTTATCGGTTCGGTCCTCCAGTTAGTGTTACCTAACCTTCAACCTGACCAAGGGTAGATCACTTGGTTTCGCGTCTACTCCTTCCGACTAGTCGCCCTGTTCAGACTCGCTTTCGCTTCGGCTACACATTTTGAAATGCTTAACCTTGCCGGAAAAAGTAACTCGTAGGTTCATTATGCAAAAGGCACGCCGTCACTTCTTACGAAGCTCCGACCGCTTGTAGGCGCACGGTTTCAGGGACTATTTCACTCTTCTATTCGAAGTGCTTTTCACCTTTCCTTCACAGTACTGGTTCGCTATCGGTCTCTCGGGAGTATTTAGCCTTACCGGATGGTCCCGGCAGATTCACGCAAGATTCCTCGTGTCCCGCGCTACTCAGGATACCACTACGCTTCGTTTAGCTTCGAATACCGGACTATCACCGTCTATGGTTTCATTTTCCAAAGAATTCTTCTCACTAAATGTCTTGCGATATCGTGGTCCTACAACCCCAATATTGCCGTAACAACATTGGTTTGGGCTAATCCCCGTTCGCTCGCCACTACTAGGGGAATCATTATTATTTTCTTTTCCTGCAGGTACTAAGATGTTTCAGTTCCCTGCGTTAGCCTCTTGCTATGCAAGATGTCATTCCTTCAGAATGACGGGTTGTCCCATTCGGAAATCTTCGGATCAAAGGTTATTTGCACCTACCCGAAGCTTATCGCAGCTTATCACGTCCTTCATCGCCTCCGAGAGCCAAGGCATCCGCCATGCGCCCTTGCTTACTTTCTTTCAAACGTTTTATTCTTGTATTGGTACTGACGTTGGAATTGCTCCCAGCTATCAATATTGCATACTCGAACACGTACGGTTTGATATATACTTTTAGCTCTTACTTTTAATTTTACTTTTTGTACATCATGTCAAAGATCGTTTTCTCTTTTCAGAGAGAGTGGAGAATAACGGATTCGAACCGTTGACCCTCTGCGTGCAAGGCAGATGCTCTAGCCAGCTGAGCTAATCCCCCAAGAGGTTGTTCAAGAATATCGTTTTTTAGCTTTCAGCTTTCAGCTTTCGCTGTTCCTCATTCTTGAGCTTGGTAGTCCCAGGCAGAGTTGAACTGCCGACCTCTACATTATCAGTGTAGCGCTCTAACCAACTGAGCTATAGGACTAGTTCAACCTTGTCTACCTGTGCGTTAGACTCGGCTTCTTTTTTCTCTTGTTTATCTCTATCTATACTTCTATAGATGGTTGATCTATATATTATAAATAAACAAGTACCAGTAGTACAAAAAACAGAACCTTTAAAGTCATTATTTTTAACGATGGCCGTTTTACATTATTCATGTAGAGTTGCATCGTCTTACGACATCACTCCAGAAAGGAGGTGTTCCAGCCGCACCTTCCGGTACGGCTACCTTGTTACGACTTAGCCCCAATTACCAGTTTTACCCTAGGACGCTCCTCGCGGTTACGTACTTCAGGTACCCCCGGCTTTCATGGCTTGACGGGCGGTGTGTACAAGGCCCGGGAACGTATTCACCGCGCCATGGCTGATGCGCGATTACTAGCGAATCCAGCTTCACGAAGTCGGGTTGCAGACTTCGATCCGAACTGAGAGAGGTTTTTGGGATTAGCATCCTGTCACCAGGTAGCTGCCTTCTGTACCCCCCATTGTAACACGTGTGTAGCCCCGGACGTAAGGGCCGTGCTGATTTGACGTCATCCCCACCTTCCTCACATCTTACGACGGCAGTCTCTCTAGAGTCCTCAGCATAACCTGTTAGTAACTAAAGATAAGGGTTGCGCTCGTTATGGCACTTAAGCCGACACCTCACGGCACGAGCTGACGACAACCATGCAGCACCTTCACACCTGCCTTGCGGCTATACTGTTTCCAATATATTCAGGTGCAATTTAAGCCCGGGTAAGGTTCCTCGCGTATCATCGAATTAAACCACATGTTCCTCCGCTTGTGCGGGCCCCCGTCAATTCCTTTGAGTTTCACCGTTGCCGGCGTACTCCCCAGGTGGAATACTTAATGCTTTCGCTTGGCCGCTTGCTGTATATCGCAAACAGCGAGTATTCATCGTTTACTGTGTGGACTACCAGGGTATCTAATCCTGTTTGATACCCACACTTTCGAGCCTCAGTGTCAGTTGCAGTCTAGTGAGCTGCCTTCGCAATCGGAGTTCTTCGTGATAATCTAAGCATTTCACCGCTACACCACGAATTCCGCCCACCTCTACTGTACTCAAGACTGCCAGTTTCAACTGCAATTTTACGGTTGAGCCGCAAACTTTCACAACTGACTTAACAATCCACCTACGCTCCCTTTAAACCCAATAAATCCGGATAACGCTCGGATCCTCCGTATTACCGCGGCTGCTGGCACGGAGTTAGCCGATCCTTATTCATATGGTACATACAAAATTCCACACGTGGAATACTTTATTCCCATATAAAAGAAGTTTACAACCCATAGGGCAGTCATCCTTCACGCTACTTGGCTGGTTCAGACTCTCGTCCATTGACCAATATTCCTCACTGCTGCCTCCCGTAGGAGTTTGGACCGTGTCTCAGTTCCAATGTGGGGGACCTTCCTCTCAGAACCCCTATCCATCGTAGTCTTGGTGGGCCGTTACCCCGCCAACAAACTAATGGAACGCATCCCCATCGATAACCGAAATTCTTTAATATCAATCTCATGCGGGACTGATATGCCATCGGATATTAATCTTTCTTTCGAAAGGCTATCCCCGAGTTATCGGCAGGTTGGATACGTGTTACTCACCCGTGCGCCGGTCGCCATCTTTAGTTTGCAAGCAAACTAAAATGCTGCCCCTCGACTTGCATGTGTTAAGCCTGTAGCTAGCGTTCATCCTGAGCCAGGATCAAACTCTTCATTGTAAAAGTATCTTGTCATCCGTTAAGATGATTTTTTGCTCTGTTCAGGACGCCGTAATTTTATTGACCTTATTTCAAATACCTGACATCCTAAATCGTATCGCTACAATCTCGGACAAGTATTGACGGTTCTATTTTTTACTTGTACTACTTGTATTGTTTATCAATATTTCAAAGAACTTGCTGCTTTCGTTTCAAAAGCGGTGCAAAGGTAAAGACTTTATTTTTAACCACCAAACTTTTTCGGAAGTTTTTTTTCAACCTTTCTCTTTACTCATTTCTCAGGCTCTCTATGCGAAAGGGAAAGAATGTATAAAAGAAAGGCTCCGGCCTTTTTCTTTGCGAATCGGAATGCAAAGATAAGAACTTTATTTATTATCCTCCAAAACTTTTCGGAAGTTTTTTTGTTCTTTTCTTCAGGACCAATCACGCCTTTTCAACAAGTCAATTCCGCAAGGCTTTCTTCTCTTGGAAAGCGGGTGCAAAAGTACGCCCTTTTCGTATACCGTCCAAATATATTAAACTCTTTTTTCGAACTTTTTTTGAAGGAATTCCCTAAAGTGCTGATCCATAACGATGTTGTAGAACATATTTTTTAAGAACGAGTGGCTCGTGGTCGGAAACGATAAGGGAAATACACATTATTATATCACACGCGGGCGCATACGGGCGCACAACGGGAAAGTTATCCGCATGAAGAGCTGTCCGATGAAAAAAAAGAGGAAAGAGGGCAATGACTGGTTCCGCTTATTGCAAAAGGGAGACTAAAAGGATGAATTCACGGGGAAGGCCAAAAGGAAAATGAAAAGCGATTGTAGCAAAAAAATGCGCGGCCTGAAAACGATTTTATATTTTTCATTTCTCATATTCTCATAGATTGTAGGGTAATTGGTTGTAAATCACTGGAATAGTACTATGAGAAATAAAACATAAAATGGTATTTCTCATAGCATTACCGGAGTTTTATGCTAGAAATGGCGCATTTCTCATTCCTTTTAAAGGTATTTCTCATAGTATTTTGGCTATTTATCCTATAAATTCTCGAGCCAGATCCTAAACTAAAGACCAAGCTGAATACCAGACTAGACACTGCTTTACAAGATATTATCAGTGCTTATTGAAAGTATACAGAGTAGACATCCGCATATTTTCCTACCTGCATCTGTATCGTTCCACTACAGTGAACAGATCATTGCACTAGAGTAGAAAGAACCGTCTACTCGAGTGAAAAGATCTGTTCACTCGAGTGCAATGATACAGATAGTAGCAGGAAAAAATAGCAATGATTAAGGAAAAGCATAAAGATATAAGGTACATGATACACAGGAAAGCAATAAACAATAGGAAGTTGCTTAATAAACGACATAAAGAAAGGAATAATCGTAAAGTCCGAAGAGAGTCCGGGAAAAGATACAGACATAATGCATGAGAAAGGAGCAAAATAGATAAAAGGAGTATGAGAATAAGATAAGAAACGATTTAAAACCTATGAGAAATGCATCATTTTTAAGGATAAATGATAGAAATAGTATGAGAAATACCATTTTATACTTTATTTATCATAGTGTTATATTGTTGTTTTACAGGAGATTATTGTATCATTTATGAGAATATGAGAAATGAAAATGAAAAATAAGCCGCAGAGGGAAGTGCGTAAGTAACCTGAATTCCAGGGTGAACGGTTAGTTATTTTCCGTTTTGCCCTACGTTCACAATCCGCACGTATGACATTCAGTTCTTTCAAAAACAGAGAAATACTATTCATATTTTCTTCACTCCAAAAATCCATTTTTCGATTAAGACTACAAATAAGTTTTCACAATAAAATCAAATGAGAAACACTCCAGCAAAAGATCCTAAAAACAAACTTATCTCTATTATTATTGATGTCCTATTTCTTGAATATTTATTTTCAAATGTCGGCCCAATTTGAGCCGATATTCTTAATTTAAAGGTATACGCAATATACAACAACCTACCATTTCCAAGGTAACTTTAATTGGAATTATATTCTAACCACTTTTTTATAGTTTTTTTGGTTGTTTGTTGTAATCCTTCAAGTTGATGTGGATCATCGTTCGCATATCGTATTATCAGATTAGGATTATCTTGTAGATCTTCATACAATCTTATTGCAAAGAAATTATCCTCTTCTGTTACCATCTTCTCAATCAATAATGGAATGATTTCTTTTCCCATAGCCTTTAAATCGGCATATTGAGGTAAATTTCTTGTAGTAGCAGTGTTATTACTAAGCGAGTAATGCCATGCTTCCTTCCATTCATTAAACAGAGATTCAAACCTTGAACCTTCTCTACATATTTTTACTTTTCTAGCAATCATCATCAACTCATCCGGTGAGAAGATTATATTTTCGTGAATATCCTCACTTATTTTTTTCATTGCATTAGCATCCATTTCACTTAGACTACGGGTAGGAGAAACCGTACCATAGGTTTCCACAGGAACTCCATACATTCCATTAGAAAACACACTTACAAGGTGCCACAATAACCACATACGCCCCATCTTAGAATAAGGTGCCTCACAATGGGGAGTACCTCCAAGGGATGCATGCAGAGGGGTATTTCCCCAACCCCAAACTACAGGATAGTATCCTGATATTAAGGTTGCCCCTTTCATGTAATCATAAGCGGCATGATACACGGAACTCGCATTTTCATATCCATATCTTACTTGATCCCAAGTACTAAACTCTATCCACTTATTATCAAACCCCAACGAATAGGCAAAACAATTATCAGGAAAAATATACCCTCCCTCTGGTAGATTTGATCGTGTCTTAGCCATCGGACCAATAATGCTATAAATATAATCCATAATTTCAAGGCTATCAAGCAAATTGACAGTTTGCATAGCCACCTCATTAGCCGGCTTTACAGATTCCTCAACGGTACTTACAACCTCTTCGCTACTACAAGCAAAAATACACAACAGAACGAATACTACAGCTAAGTGCCTCATACCACAAGTATTTAAGGTGAATATTATACGAATGTATATATTCTTTTCGAGCATTCCTAATACTTTTCTGTTTTTTTACCACAATCTAAAATATTCCATTCTCCTCACAAATGTTTATATAAAAAGACTTATACTTATGGAATAATGATTTCCCAGAAGTAAGCAGTCATGTTCAAAATACAAGCAATCGGGCAATGTCTAAATGATAGGATATAATCGCACAGTGAGAAACTTCATTACCATGAGACAAATCAAATTACTATATGTTATTATAGAATATATCCACACTTTTCCCAAAAGTATTTTTGCCTTTGCAGGCACACGCTCTTTTATTACAACAAAAATACTATGAAACTATACAAGATAACCGATATATACACAAAAGTAACCGATATAGTTAAACACAATGCCTTTATATCCATTGGGAATTACATTATTCAACATTGCTCTCATGTACAATCAAGAACTTGGAACAGAAGTTAATTATGAACGGGCCTACTTCTTTGCAAAAATTCAACAAGATGCATAAATAGGAAATTATAAATGTACACAACTGGTCAATGGTAGGATAGAAAGTGGGATTCTCCCTGTTACGGAAAATCACGGACATCATAGATTTAAGGAATACACCGCAATAGTTGTTATACAAAGTTTTACATAACGACTAAAGCAAATATCGGCACTCATTTCTTTTATGGACAGAATCATCCTTAAAATATATGACTTCACCTTATCATTTTCAATAATAAGGCGAAATCAGCATACGATTCAGGCTGAAATTATTCAGGTAAAATCTGTTCGATCTCTTTCAATTCGTCTGCCGTGAACTCCAAATATTCCAGCGCTTTCAAATTGTCGGTCAACTGGTTGACAGAGCTTGCGCCTACAATCACCGAAGTCATCCGTTCGTCTTTCAGCACCCATGCTAGTGCCATTTCAGCGAGTGTTTGTCCACGTCGGAGAGCTATTTCATTCAACCGGCGGGCTGCCTCTACCTTTTCAGGCGTCACTTGCGAAAGCTGAAGAAAACCCGAGGAACGTGCAGCACGAGAGCCCTCCGGAATACCATTCAGGTATTTATCTGTCAACAGTCCTTGCGCCAAAGGAGAAAAGGCAATAAAACCGGAACCAAACTCGGCTGCCAATGGAAGTGTTTCCGCCTCCACTGCACGGTCAAACATATTATACCGATACTGGCTGATGAGACAGGGAACACCGGCTTTCGCCATCATTTCATAGGCAATACGTGCTTGTTCGGGGGGATATTTAGAGATTCCGATATACAGCGCTTTCCCTTGTTTCACGATATCAATCAATGTCTGAATGGTTTCTTCGACCGGAGTAATTCCATCATAACGATGGCTATAAAAGATATCAAAATACTCCAATCCTGTCCGACGGAGACTTTGGTCAATGCTCGCCATCAGATTCTTACGGGAGCTATTTCCACCATAAGGACCAGCCCACATGTCATGACCAGCTTTGGAAGAGATGATCATTTCATCCCGATAACCTTGGAAGTTCTCTCGCAAGATTCGTCCGAAATTAATTTCGGCACTTCCGGGAACAGGACCATAGTTGTTTGCCAGATCGAAATGAGTAATACCGTGATCGAAAGCATACTTAATCATGTCGGTTGCTACATCGAAATTGTCCACACTACCGAAGTTGTGCCACAATCCCAAAGAGATTAAAGGTAACTGCAAGCCGCTCTTACCACAATATTTATAAGGCATCCGTTCGTAGCGTCCGGCTACCGGCTGATAACTGAAAGAGTTTTCCATAAAACAGAATGTTTATATTTTCCTTTCACAAAGTAAGGAAAAATATTCCAAATACAACTTTAGTCGAATATTAAAAAGAACACTCTGATTAAAAGCTGGATGTCACATTAACCATACAACCGATCAGAACTGGAAATAAATAAACGGCTGAATCTCCGAACTCTTCATCTGAATAACCAGGTAAATCAAAGCTACCATCAATACTGCTTTTCCTACGAACGGCAGACGAATTACTCCTCGACAAACTGCATTTTCCCAACTATCGGGAGCAAAATGAAGCAAGAAGCCAAGTAACATCAATGCAAATACTTTCCAATAGCCTTCGAGTAATTGCGGGAACAGTTGCGGACGGAAAGTAGTGAATATCTGCCCCAACATATCCATTGAGTTCTGAAAATCAGCATTACGGAAGAAAATCCAACAGAAACAGACAAAATGGAAAGTAATAATCACTCCAAACACACGTCGCCAACCGTGACTTTCCTCCCCTTTCTTGCGACCGGTGACAGACATCCACATTTTATGTAATGCCAAAGCTACTCCATGAAAAGTTCCCCAAAGTACAAAATTCCAGGAGGCGCCATGCCACAATCCACCCAAGAACATGGTAATGATGAGATTCAGGTATTGACGGAACTTGCCTTTCCGGTTTCCACCTAAAGAGATATACAGATAATCTCGCAACCAACTGGATAAAGAGATGTGCCAACGGCGCCAAAATTCCGTAATAGAGGCAGACTTATAAGGTGAATTAAAGTTGAGATTGAAATGGAAACCTAACAATAAGGCGATGCCGATAGCCATGTCGCTATATCCGGAAAAGTCACAGTAAATCTGCAGAGCATAACCATAGACTCCCATCAGATTTTCAACACCGGAATAGAGAGTGGGATTGTCAAAAATACGTTCTACAAAGTTGATACTGATATAATCGGATATGATGGCTTTCTTGAAAAGACCGGAAACGATCAGAAAGATTCCGCGTCCGAACATTTCCTGCGAGACAAATAAGGGTTTCCGGATTTGCGGAATAAAGTCGCGGGCACGCACAATAGGTCCTGCCACCAACTGAGGGAAGAAAGATACGTAAAAGGCATAATCCAAAAGATTGGTCAATGGTTTTATGTCTCTTCGGTAAACATCAATGGTGTAGCTTAACGATTGGAAAGTGAAAAAGGAGATACCGACCGGCAGGAATATATCGAGAGCGGTAAATTCTCCTCCCATCAATGACGCAATCACTCCACCCAGGAAATTGGTATATTTGAAATAGACAAGAAGTCCTAAATTGATACCCAAACTCAAAGCAACCAATCCTTTACGTTTCCAATAGCCCTCTGAACGGTCCATTAGCTGCGCAAGGAAAAAGTCGGCAACGGTAACTATGGCAAGCAGGAAAAAATAGGTGCCACTACTCTTATAGTAAAAATAATAGGAAAAGAGGGTGACAAACAAGATACGGGCAGTGTATTTGCGTTGCAGCAACACATACACTACCATGAAAGCAGCGAACAACCAAAGGAAGATACCGCTGCTGAATATCATTGGCGCCTGCGGATCGTAGGTAAGTATCTCTTTCAGTCTACTGAAATCTATATCAATGGGAAACATAGTCATTATATGCTTTGATAAGTGCTTGGTATAATAAATTTCCTTGCAGGATGTATCCTTCAGGTAAATAATGTACATGATCGGGACGCATCAGGTTGGCTTCCGTCCAGTTTGTACAGGCACGGCGCTTTCCTCCGACTACATCATACATATCCCACACGAGCAGACGATGGTCTTTTGCATAACGGCGAATAGTTTCCGCCGCTGTTGCTGTACGTGGATTGATGGCATACGTGCGTCTGCGCCTTCGTTGCCGGAAACTTTCATAAGAACCGGGAGGGGTAGTCAGAAGAATTGGTACGTTGGGAAGACTGTCGCGCAACAGTTTCACCAGTTCATCCATCTGATTGTAGTGCGCATTTATATTATAACGCCGATTATGGCTTTCATTGGTTCCGAAAGAGAGAATCAGCAGTTCGGGCTTCAAGGCGGCGATTTCAGCAATACGATCCGGATGGGTAAATGTAAGGCAAGTCGCTCCGTTGACGCCTTTATCAATATAAGAAATAGCACCGAAAGCTTCTGTCAAACGAGTACCGGTGGTTTGAGGGTAGATATGTCCGCGTACATGACTATCGCCAATATGAACGATACGGACTGTATCTTCGGAGAGTCCGGCATGCACCTGGCGGAGATGTTCAAAGACGGGAGCCAGCAGAGCAATACTGTCAATAATCTCATTCCGGCCGGTTTCGCGGAAAGCTGAAGGAAAGGCTATCTGTACGGTGATCGTATCTTTTGCCTTGTTCATTTCCCGCAAAGGTTTTATCAACTTGGCAGTCTTTCCCGGTGGGGGGCATACAGGCATGCGGTCTTGTGCGATTGCTTCTGCAAGGAAACAAGAAACACTCAACATAGCGACGAAAATAAAAATAAAGATAGACTGCAGATTATTCTTGTTCATAAGCACGCCTCCTGTCGTATTGTTCCTTACCATAAATCATCGTTTCATAAAGTAGTCCCGCCAAATGCTTGCCACCACGGAAATTTATATGTGTATAATCGTAATTTGCCATAGAAGGTTTGGCATGTACCAGTTTTGCCATGCTGCCTTCTCCGCCCATTGCTTCAAACATATTCCAAAAGGCAATATTGCTTTCGGCTGCAATGTTCTGCTGATAACGAATCAGATTCTTCACACCGGGCATGGTACGAAGTTCGCCATTATCGTTTTTATAATCACGGTCACCGACGCTCAACAACAGGATTCCTGCTTGTGGGAAACATTCTTTCAAATGCTCGATAGCCGTAAGCAATCCTTTGTGATAGTTATCATAATTGCGCCCCCGTTCGGTAGCTACATTCAAACCATATTCGAGGATAATGAGGTCGTAAGGACGTTGACGGTTAAACTGTTTCAACATCTGTGAAGGAATGCCGCGCAGAGAAAGACCGGAACTGCCACGCAACGAGAAGTTGTCGAGAATGATTCCTTTTTTTCCATCCATTGCTAAACCATAGAACAATGTAGAGTCTGCACGGTCTACTGTCCAACGGATAGAGCCGATACGCCCGCCTACCTGAATTTGCTGCAATCCATCGGAAGGACCTAATGAATAATTCTTGTTTTCTCCTTTGTTCACACGAGCAGAAAGAAGAACAGAATCCTTGTTATAAAAGAAGATGGAGGCCCGCTGACAAGTATCGAGCAGGGAGGCATATTTATTTTGTCCGCGCAGTTCTACATAAGCTCCATTCCGGGGAACGAAATAGTGACCGGATATGCCTTGTTTCTTCTTATCGAAATAGACGCTGTCTGTTACTGCATGACTGGACCATCCGCCAAACGTATGTCGCACCGTAGGACGGTAACCGCTTGTCATGGAAGTGATAGTAACAAAACCTACGCCACAACCGCCGAATTGTTTCTGAAGCATTTCGCGTAAGTCGGCGGTAAAGATATCCGCTTCGATAAAGGAGTCTCCGAATACGGCAATACGTACCTGTTTGTCATCGGAGTCATCTGAATCACTGGAAGAGATACGATTGAGTGCTTCATAAAAAGGAGCCATCCCCCGAAGAGTGGAATCACTGTAATCTTCAATACAAGTCATACCTGTACGACAGGTATCTACAAAGGCCGGCTTTACAACCGGAGGCAAAGGGATGCTGTCCGAATCAGCTGCGGCAGTCTCCGACTCCGGATAACGAAGGTCGCTCAAAAGGTCTACACGCCTCATCGTGTGCCCGTCAATAGTCAGTACCGGAAGCCAATGAAGCCCGAGTAAGGCTGCCAATACAATCAGTACGAACCACAACGAATATTTCAAATAATTCTTTATTATCTCCATAATGTTTCTAAAATCCCAAACGACCGCAAAGATAGAGAAAAGCCACAAAAAGAAAGGAGAATCTACATTATTTATTAGATTCCCCTTTCCTTTCTATTTACCGGATCACTTTTAGATAGTCCGTTCAATGTTCCACACAAATGCCCGCAAGCCTAATTGTTCGGTTTCCAAGTCCATCTTATGCAAAGTGTCCAGCAACGGATCGACTTTGCTATCGTCTACTACCGTCAGGATAGCCGAGCACATACTTGGCCAGGCATGGCTTCCGAAATGCGGATCGCCTGTTTTCGAACCACGTCCCTGCACTTTTTCGAGGTATGTAAAACCACGGCATCCCAAACGGTCGAGCAACGCCATGATTCGTTCGTAATAAGCCTGATCGAATGTTATCAATACTGATTTCATATTTCTTTTCTTGTTATTTCTTAATAATGTTGTCTTTATTCGCCTGGAAGTAAACATCCAATTCACGTTGACGACGAAGTTTACGACGACGGTTCTTGATACCTGTTCCTGCAAATACGCAATACAAAGTAGGGATCAGAATCAATGTCAAAACCGTAGAGATCGTCAAACCACCGATTACGGCAATCGCCATCGGGCTCCACATTTCAGAACCCTGACCGCCACCGATAGCCATCGGAATCATACCAAGAACGGTAGTGGCAGTGGTCATCAATACCGGACGGAGACGGCTCTTACCGGCTGTTACCACAGAGTTCAAAACAGCCAATCCACGTTCTCGACAAAGGGTGATGTAGTCGATAAGCACAATACCGTTCTTCACTACAATACCAATCAACATGATACCTCCCAATAAACTCATGACACTCAATGTACTGTTCGTAAAGAATAGTGCCATCAAGACGCCGCTAAACGCAAACGGCAGGGAGAACATGATAATGAACGGATAGGTCAGTGACTCGAACTGCGCTGCCATTACGATAAATACGAGCACAACAATCAGGATGGCAAGTGTTCCCAAATCACGGAACGAGTCCTGCTGGTCTTCGTACGAACCGGAAATCTGAATGGTGACATCTCCCGGAAGATCCATCTTATCTATCACTTTATTACCGGCAGCCACTACGTCGCCCAGCGGAGCACCGGAGATTACCGCGGAAACGGTCACGATACGTTCACGGTCTTTACGTTCGATGGTTGGAGGCGCAAAACGTTCGACTACCTTTCCTACATCTTTCACACGAACGGGTTGTCCTTGTGCATTGTAAATGAGGATGTTTTCGAGACTTTCCAGACTTGTACGGAATTCGGGCGCGTAACGCACTTTGATATCGTACTCATCTCCGTCTTCACGATATTTAGAGGCTACTGCACCATTGACACGGTTGCGCAGATAGTTACCGGCAGTTGAAAGATTCAAACCATGCATCGCCAGTTTTTCACGGTCGAAGTCTACCTGATATTCCGGCTGGTAGTCACTACGGCTGATGTTTACCTCGGTCACGCCTTTTACTTTCAACAATTCACGTTTCAGACGGGCTGCTACGCTATCGGTTACTGTCATATCGTATCCGTAAACCTCAAAGTCGGCACTTGCCTGTGCGGACATACCCGTGTTACTACCGCCAAGGATTACCTGTGCTTTACTAAATTCCGGATAGGCTTTCAAATCTTCACGCATCTCATCACAAACTGCTTCCAAAGTGATGTCACGATCACCCGGGTCTACCAAACTGATGTTGAACGAGATAATATGCGAACCGTTGTCCTGCATGGACGCCCAAGTATTATCGGAGTCAGCCTGACCAACGGTGTAGTTGCAGACTTTCATGATGTCTTTATACTTCGTCAGCCATTGGTTGGTCAGCTTCTGTGACAATTCTTGCGCTATCTCTTTTCGTGTACCGATCGGAAGTTCCAACTGTACGGCAATACGGGCATTATCTTGTGCCGGGAAGAACTCTGTACCGATGCCCTTTGCACACAGCAAACTGACAACGAAGAAAGCAATACATCCCACAATGACAATCGGACGATGGCGTACAGCCCAGTTCAGCATCTTCGCATACCAGGTATCGAGTCCGTCGAGCACTTTTTCTATCGGAGTAAAGAAGAGCTTGAACATCTTCGACGGTTTCTTCTGCAAACGAAGCAACTGGGAACAAAGCATCGGAGTCAAGGATAGTGCGGCGACCGTAGAAATAAACATGATGGCACACATCATCCAACCCAGCTGTTTGAAAAGTACACCGGACATACCGCTTACCATTGTCAACGGGAAGAACACGGCAATCATGGTCAGCGTAGAAGCGATTACAGAAATTGCCACCTCATTTGTTCCGTGCACAGCTGCCTGTTTCGGATCGGAGCCACGCTCGATATGGGTCGTTACGTTCTCAAGTACTACAATCGCATCATCCACCACCATACCGATAGCGATAGAAAGCGACGAAAGCGAGATAATATTAATCGTATTTCCACTAATAGCCAGGTAAATGAATGAGGCAATCAACGAAAGCGGAATGGTAATACAGATAATCAGCGTTGCACGCCAGCGTCCCAGGAAAAGGAACACGACGATGACAACGAAGAGCAAGGCATACGCAACGGTTTCCGTCAAACTGTCGATAGTGTTCAAAATGTTTTCGGAGGTATCGACGATGACACCGATCTTTACGTCACTCGGCAGGTTCTTCTGAAGCCTCGGCAGTGCGTCGGCTACTTTCTTGGAGATTTCTACCGAATTGGCTCCCGACTGTTTCTGAACAACAATCATAGCACCTTGCACACCATTGTTATAGGTTTCCTGCGCGCGTTCTTCCACGGTATCAACGATTTGGGCTACATCACGCAGAAAGACATTTGCCCCATTATGCGTACCTACCACTACGTCTGCCAATTGGCGGGAATCATCGAACTCACCTTCTACACGCAATGCATAGGTTTCACTACCGATATCGAAGTTACCACCGGGGATGTTTTTGTTCTCGGCACCGATGATGGAACTGATAGTTTCGATGGTCAGGTGATAGGCTTCCAGTTTATTGGGATCGCAATATACCTGAATCTCACGTTGCGGCGCACCACTGATAGACACGGTTCCGACTCCCGGAATACGCGCCAGCGGATTTACCACACGGTCGTCCAATATCTTATAAAGTGCTGACTGACTCTCATTAGCCTGTACGGAAAGCAGCACAATCGGAATCATGTCCGTACTAAATTTGAAGATGATCGGATTCTCGACATCATCGGGAAGCTGCGAACTTACCATGTCGAGTTTATCACGTACATCATTGGTCAGAACGTCAATATCGTTACCAAACTCGAACTCCAATGTAATCAATGACATATTCTCGGAAGAACGGGAGGTAATATGTTTCAGGTTACTCACCGCGTTCAACGTATTTTCGAGCGGGCGAGTCACATTATTTTCTATATCCGAAGCACTTGCTCCGGGATAAGCGGTCATTACCATGATTGTATTCGTGTCAATATCCGGATACAAGTCGATAGGTAACTTCGACAAAGAGAAAAGACCAAAAATCACCACTGCCAGGAAGCAGAGGGAGGTCATAATCGGTTTCTTAACCGCACCTTCGTATAAACTCATGTTGTTTTATTTAAAAGCCTCTCCCCGCTCCTCTCCCAAAAAGAAGGAGCCGGAAGATAGTTTTGAAATCAGGTTAATTAATAAAAGCATTGGGCGAAAGGTACTGAACACCTCTTATTTGGAAGAAGGCCGGGAAGAGGCTTCCACCTCTACTTCCATACCGTTCACCAAACGTGACTGTCCGGCAACTACCACCTGTGAGTTATCCGGTACACCGGATTTCAACTCATACTCCGTACCCATGCGTCTACCCAGTTCGACCTTATTATAAGATACTTTACCGTCTTTATAAACGAATACATAACGGTCGCCGGAACCTGCCTGCTTAACGATTGCCAAATCGGGAACAACTACGTTTTCTGCCGTACCGAAGTTCAATGTCGCGCGGGCAAACATTCCCGGACGCACGCGCCGGTCTTTATTATCCAGTCTGATCTCTACCTGGAATGTACGGGTAGTGGCATCTATGGTAGGATAAATCAGGTTGATGGTTCCTGTAAATACTTCATCTCCATATACATCGAGTTTCACGTCGACAGGAGTACCTTTCTTCACTTTCGTGAAGTAAGTTTCGGACACGTTAATCAGGAGTTTTACGGGAGTGATCTGTTCCACTACAAGTACCGGTTCTCCACCGCTGTACATATCGCCATTATCATAGTTGCGTGCAGTGACTACACCATTGATAGGGCTTTGCAAAGAGGTATTCTCCAGCAGATTCTTATAAGCAGTTTTCTTCACATCGAGTTGCATCTTCGAAGCATCCCACTCTGATTTGGACGCACCGCCCACTTTATATAATTCGTCGATACGGTTGAATTCTATTTCCTGATTATCTAGTTGCAGCTTTGTCTGTTTCAGGTTGGCTGCATCCATCTGCACAAGTTTCTGGCCTTTGGATACGCGGTCGCCCACTTCCACAAAAATCCGGTCGATACGTACGGGAGACGAAGGTGCTATATTATTCTTTACTTCGGCTTCCACCGTCGCTGTGTAATCTTGTATTTGATCTACGGGACGGGCTTTTACGTCTGCCAGCTTCACAATGGGCTTCGCGTCCACGTGTCCCGTAGCCGCTTTGTCTTTTCCACCTGTACATGAGCCCATAAACACAGTTAACAGCAGGGCTACCAATTGGATACTTCTTTTCATATTCCTTATTTGTAATTTTTTAGTTGTCTATCTTTATTCTTTTCCCAGAACCTGATCGAGGTCTGCCTTAGCAACCAGGTAATCGTATATGGACTGATTATAGGTGAGTTGCGCCTGTGTCAGCGACACTTGGGAACTGTTCAGTTCGAGCACTGTACCCTTACCTACATCATAACGTTTTTCAGCAATCACTACCGCTTTCTTTGCCTGCATCACATTTTCCTTGTTGCTGACTACCTGCTCTGTGCTGGCACTCATGTTATTGCGACAACTGACAATCTGCATATTCAACTGTCTTTCCGTATCAATACGGTTCCAATCGAGCTGGCGCATCTGTATACGGGCAGATTTCACTTTCGTAAAGTTACTTGCTTTATATAAAGGTATGCTAAGATTGAACATCAGATTAGAACTGTTGCTCCAGTTGTAATTGAAAAAATTGATATTCGGATTATACAGTGATTGATATTGGTAGGAGAAACTCATTGAAAGAGTCGGTATAAAGTTTGTTTTCAAAGACTTTATGTTCTTTTCAAGCAACTTCATGTTCAGGTCCAACTGCTTCATGGTGGTATTGTTGTCCAGATTTACATTCTCTTCCCTCAACTGGTTGGCAAACATGACCGTTTCATAGTTGGTCAGATTATCGTTAATCCTGATCTCCACATCGGCTGTGATGCCCATCAGGACTTTCAACTGCAACTTAGCCAAAGTCACCGCATTGGCCGCCGAAATCAAGTTCGGTTTAATACTGCGCATCTGCACTTCCGCACTGATCTTGTCATATTCGCTCACAGTTCCCTGCTGATATTTGGCATTCACTACATTGTAATTATCTTCTGCCAGTTTATAACTGCCTTGAAGCACTTCATAGCTGTCCTGCGCAAGCATCAACTGATAATAAGCCTTGCTCACCTGATTCACGAGATCCAGTTTGGAAGCGCGTGACTTCTCTACTGCCAGTTCAATATCTGTCTTTGTCATCGACATAGCACGATAAACACCCGGCACAAAGAGTGGTAGATTAATACTCAATCCGGCATTGGCGGTGTTCGAACCGTCTTGCCCCATCTTGAACGACATATCGTTCAATTTCATTTCAGCCGCTTTAATGGTATGGTCTAATGAACCGGCAATACTAGCCTCCGGTAACAGACTTTGCCAGGCTTCCTTACTGGCAACTTTCTTTAAAGCGATTTCTTCTGCTGCCACTTTTATTGTCGGATTCTCATCCAATGCAATTTCCAGGGCTTTGTCTAAGGTCAAGGTTAGTATATTCTTCTCCACCTGTGTGTCCTGCGCCTTTGCAAAACCAAATGCGCAAAGTGCCACGGCTACCAGAAGAATCTTCTTACCTGCCAATCTTTTCATCTTGTTCATAAACTGAATTTCTAATTTAATCTTACTTGTTTGTCAATAGAACCTCACTCTTGCTCTAATCTGCGATGCGGTTCTTACGATATTCTTGTATAAAGTCTTCCAGTACTTTTGCTCCTTTTTCGGTGGAGATGCCGCGTATATAAGTAAACATGATGGATTCGTACACTTCAATAAAAGGATATTCATTGCAGATATCCGTATTCAGAAGTACATCAAACTGCTCTCGTACCAGCAAATTGACGATGGCGAAGTTCACATCCGGACGAAAAATGCCCTGCTCTACTCCTGTTTTGAAGAAGGACATCGTTTTCTGCGAATCGCTGTCCTGCCGGTTCTTCATCATCTCATACACTTTCGGATATTTCTTGATGTCTTCAAAAAAGCGTTTGTTCGTCTGATGAAACATCTCGATACTTTTCTGAAAGACCGCAAGTATCACTTCCAACACATTGTGCGACTCTTCAAAGACTTTCTGCAAGTACTTATCTCTTTCTGCCTGCGCCTTCAGTATGCATTCTTTCAACAACGATTCTTTATCCGAAAAGACTTCATAGAGCGTACGTTTGGATATTCCTAATGCTGCCGCAATATCGTCCATTGTAATGCTCTTGATGCCTTTTGAAGTAAAAGCTTCTGTTGCCGCCGTTATGATCCGTTCTCTTAACTCTATCCGTTGAGAAGCGTCTTTTCCATGCTCTGTCATCATCCGTTTTTCTATTTTATTAAAATGCAGTTTTCGTTTTCTTTTCATTTCCAAAGGAAAAACGGAACAAAGATATGCAGAAAACTCAATTAACAAATCAAGTTTCCATCTATTTATAATCCATTTGGGAATTATTATCATTCAATAGAGCAAAATGAAAACAAGTGTTAATAGGAAATACGGAACAAACATAGGGCAAAGCTAAAAAGGAAGGCAATACGAAGTAAAGTTTTATCGCCGGCAGAAGGATTACAGTCGACAAATGCCGGATAAATGTCGATAGAATCAACACTTACCCGGCAACAGCAGTCACCATTATTAACGAAAAGCGAAAAAGGGTCAGTTTATTGTCAGTATTCAATCTGTGTCCTCTTCAAGAAGGCAACTGTTTTATGTATCTCCTTGTACATCACGATATCATCTTTCACAAAAGGCACTTCTTTCCGATAAGCATGGAGGAAACGCTCAAGGATTGGGGAAGTTTTCTGCGGACGACGGAAGTCGATGCCTTGTGCGGCATTCATCAGTTCGATGGCAAGGATATGTTCCAGATTGTCCATCACTTTATAGAGTTTGGTAGCGGCGTTGGCGCCCATGCTTACGTGGTCTTCCTGTCCGTTGGAAGAGACGATGGAGTCGCTCGAAGCCGCATAGCAGTACATTTTATTCTGGCTAACCATCGAAGCGGCGGCATATTGCGGAATCATAAAGCCGGAGTTCAGACCGGGGTTGGCAACCAGGAATTCAGGCAGCCCCCGGAGTCCCATAATCAGTTGGGAGACACGGCGTTCGGAGATATTTCCCAATTCGGCCAAAGCGATGGCAAGGAAGTCATAAGAGATGGCAAGCGGTTGTCCGTGGAAATTTCCGCCGGAGATGATCCGGTCTTCATCGGGGAAGATGGTGGGGTTGTCCGTGACGGAATTGATTTCGGTCAGCAATACGGAGGCAACGTAACGGATAGCATCTTTCGTGGCACCGTGTACTTGCGGGATGCAACGGAAGGAGTAGGGATCTTGAACGTGTTCTTTGTGGCGTTCGATAAGTTCGCTGCCGGCCAGTAGTTTACGGAAGGCTTCGCCTGTCTCAATCTGTCCCTGATGGGGGCGGATTTGCTGGATGCAGTCCATAAACGGATCGATACGGCCGTCAAAGGCTTCGAGAGAAAGGGCAGCTATGAGGTCGGCCCTTTTCGAGAGGCGGAAGGCTTTCAGTATGGCAAATACACCGTTGGCGCTCATAAATTGGGTACCGTTAAGCAGGGCCAGTCCTTCTTTGCTCATTAGTTTGACGGGTTCCCAGCCGAATTCGTCGAGTACGCTGATGGCTTCGCACTTTTTTCCTTTATAGTAGACATCGCCGACACCGATCAGGGGGAGGAAAAGATTGGCAAGCGGTGCGAGGTCACCGGAGGCTCCAAGGGAGCCGCGGTCGTAGACGATGGGCATGACGTCATTATTGAAGAAGTCAAGGATGCGTTGTACGGTGATTACTTGTACGCCGCTATGTCCCAATGAGAGGGCGTGGGCTTTGAGAAGCATCATCAGTTTGATGATGACGGGGCGGATTTCCTCGCCTACACTGCAAGCATGGCTTTTTATGAGGTTCTCCTGGAGTATTCCGAGTTCGTCGGGAGAAATATTTTTGGTACATAAAGAGCCGAAACCTGTTGTTATACCGTATAACGGTTCATCGGAAGAAGCTATTTTGTGGTCGAGGTAATCACGGCATTTCTGGATGCGCAACTTGGCTTCAGGAGCTAGTTCCAGTTTCAGGTTTTCGTTGATAATTCGTTCGATGATCTCGAAGGTTAATGCTCCGGAACCGATATGATATACATTCTTACTCATACGCGCAGGTCTTGATTTACGGCATCCAACAATTCTTTTTCTCTCCGACAGGCGGTTTGCTCGATTGTATCGGCTTCGGTTTGTAGCTGGAGGACAAATTCTCTGTCTTTGAGCGAACCGAGGTTGATACGGACGTTCAGCAAGGCTCCCAATACGGCAGAACGGGCGGACATCATGGCTACGCAGGCATCTGTGACGGCATTGCGGTTGCCCAGACGGGCAACATCTGCTATGACGGACATCATATCCAAGGCTTTGCGAGCTACTTCCAATGGAACGAGGGCGGCTTGTTTGGTTGCTTCCTGAATGGCGGCACTTCGGGCGGCTTTCTCTTCTTCGGTTGTTTTAGGGAGTTTGAAGCAGGCAAAAACTTCTTCGTAGGCAGCGGAGTCTTTATCGATAAGCGCAATAAATTCATCCAGCAAACGAAGAGTAATTGTTTGTGCGTGTTGCATTACTTCTTCACTGACTTCGTATCCTTTTTTTCCGACGGTGAGCCGTGCCACCATCGTGGAAAGGGCGGAAGCCAGTGCTCCGTTCAATGCGGCAATACTACCACCACCGGGTACAGGGTCACTGCAAGCAACTTTATCTAAGAAATCTTTTACGGTTAAATCTGCTAACATGATATTCTGTTTTAAGTGATTAATAAATGAGTTGGTCAACTATTAAGCGACGGGGTATAACATACCACCTTTAATAGTCATGATTACACAATTCATACCTATATAATAAGGTAGGATATGATAGTTGTCGGAATTGAGGACGATAAAATCGCCTTGTTTGCCTACTTCGATGCTTCCAATCCGGTCGGCTCGCTGAAGGGCGGCAGCTCCGTTCAGGGTCAGGGCGGTGATGGTTTCTTCGATGCTCATTTTCATATAGATGCAGGCCAGAGCAATGGTCAGTGGGATAGAACCGGAGAAACAACTGCCGGGATTCAAGTCGGTGGCAAGTGCTACCGCACAGCCGGAGTCAATCATTTCACGACCACGTGCGTAGGGTTCTTTCAAGGCAAAAGCGGTCAAGGGTAACAGGGTGGCTACTACTCCGGCATCGGCCATTGCACGGATGCCGGCATCGGATGCGTGCAGGAGATGATCGGCAGACAATGCTGCCAGTTCGGCTGCCAGTTCGGCTCCACCGAGTGAGACGATTTCGTCAGCGTGGAGTTTCAACAGAAAGCCGTGTTCCTTGGCTGCCTGAAGCAGGCGGCGGGACTGTTCGATAGAGAAAACGCCTTGTTCACAAAAGACATCACAACATTCTGCCAGTTCGCCGTCACGAACAAGGGGAAGCATTTCACGAATCAGGAAGTCGATGTATTCGTCACTTCTTCCTGCATATTCTTCGGGAAGGGCATGAGCGCCTAGGAAGGTGGAGACTATATCGACACGTTTATGCTCGGTGTTGTTCAGGCTGCGCATTACCTTTAGTTGTAATAATTCTGTTTCACGATCCAGCCCGTAGCCGCTTTTACCTTCTACGGTGGTCACACCCATTGTGCTCATTCTTTTCAGAAAACCTTCGGCTGCTGAACGTAGTTTTAGGAAGTTCATTTGTCGGGTGGCTTTTACGGTACTTGCAATTCCACCTCCCCGCTCCATGATTGACATATAGCTTTCGCCGTTCAGACGCCATGAGAATTCTTCGGAACGTTCTCCGCCAAACACAAAATGGGTATGGGAATCAACGAAGCCGGGCAAGAGGCAGTGTCCGCGAGCGTTATAATGCCAGTAGTGTTGATAGTAACCATCCCGGTCTTCACCACGGTTCTCACCAACGTAGGTGATGACTCCTTTGGTGACTTCCACGGTTCCGTTCTCTATGACTTGCAGTTGAGACATTTCTTCTCCTTTACGGGCGGAAAAGCCGATGGGGGTTACGATACGGGCATTGAATATGATTAGGTTTTCACTCATAAATTATCCGAATTATCTTTGTTTATTCTTGTTTCATTCATTCTGCTTCCTGTCCCGTTGTTTTTTATCAGGTACGTTCCCCTGTAAAAACATCCGTTCTGATTTGGATTGAATATTCTCTAACATATTTCTTTACCGTCTATTCCATGATGCGGGCCTCCAAGACTTGCTGCATGGAAAAGTTTTCGAGTCCAAGATAGTAGGAAGCTGTATCAATCAGGGCTTCCATCGGTACAAGACCGATGATTTCACTACCAACAATCGTAACACCATAACGGCGGGCTTCGATACGCACCAGTTCGAAGGCGCGGTAAAGTGCAGTACGGGTGTAGTCGGTCATGTTAATGGATACCTGGGTGATGTTTCTCTCCTTTAGCTCCACTCCCATTGCTTTCACATAGCGGAGTCCTCCGTTGATATGACGAATATTCTTTGCTATCTTGGTAGCTATTTCCAGATTATCTGTATTAAGATTGATATTGTAGGCTACGAGCGGCATGCGGGCTCCGATTGCGACTGTACCTGCGGTTGGGTGACGTTCGGCAGGTCCGAAATCAGGTTGCCATTCGGGTAGTTTGATTTTTTCAGCCATTCCTTCAAATTCTCCTTTACGGACGGAAGCGAGATTTTCCCGGTGCGGCGCAGTTGCCGACTTTTCATACAGGAAGACAGGAAGATGATAATTCTCGGCCACTTTTGCGGCCACTTTCTTAGATAGTTCGACGGCTTCTTCCATGCTGGTATTCTTAATCGGGATAAAAGGGATAACATCTACCGCTCCCATACGGGGATGTTGCCCGGTATGCTGATTCAGGTCTATCAAACGGACAGCCACACCGACCGCTTCAACGATTGCTTCGTACAAAGCCTCCGGCTCACCGACAAGGGTTACAACCAGACGGTTATGGTCTTCATCATTACTGTAATCAAGCAGTTTTACTCCGGCCTTAATACGGAAAGGGGCTACTATCTGATCTATTTTCTCTAAATCGCGTCCCTCGCTAAAATTGGGTACGCATTCAATAATTTTATTCCAACTCATATCAAATATCTATTATTATAGAGGTTATATTCAATTGAATAACTATATGTTTTACATCAAACAAGTGCTCTTGCCAAATAGCCCTTATATTATCAGGCACGGATCACACGAGTTTCATATCGAATAACGGCATGGTTTATACTAAACAGCTGCATGTTTAAACAGTTCCATATATTATGGGAATTTATTCCCTCATTTTATGAGAATATTTTCCCTTATTTTGTGAGACTACTTTCCCACAATATGTGGGACTATTTTCTTTATTAGTTCTTCGTCCGCTACATACGGCATTGTTATCTGATAATCTCTTGCATGGGATTCATTAAATGCTTCACTTGTCTCCATCGCATGCGGATTACGCGCCCATGAACGACGGGCTACTCCGCCCATCACATCCCAAAGCATTGCTGAACGGAGTATTTCATCTACCCGTTCGCTACCGTCACATACCATACCGAAGCCGCCATTGATTGCTTTGCCAATACCTACTCCACCGCCATTGTGCAAGGCTACCAGGCTCATTCCACGGGCACAATTTCCGGCAAAACATTGCACAGCCATATCTGCCATCACATTGCTTCCGTCTTTGATATTCGATGTCTCCCGGAAAGGAGAATCCGTTCCGCTTACGTCATGGTGGTCCCGTCCCAGCATGATAGGACCTACTTCGCCCCGGCGGACCATCTCATTGAAACGGAGGGCTATGTTCATTCTCCCGACTGCATCCTGATACAGAATACGTGCCTGTGTCCCCACCACGAGCTGATTCTTCTCGGCATCACGTATCCAGTTGTAGTTGTCAAGATCCTGCCCGCGCCGGTTGACGTCGATACATTCCATAGCCGCGTGATCTGTTTTTATCAGATCTTCATGTTTGCCACTCAAGCAAACCCATCTGAACGGGCCGTAGCCATAATCAAAGAGTTGAGGACCCATAATGTCTTCAACATAGCTTGGCCAGATAAATCCGTCTTTTTCATCAATACCGTTGCGGGAGATTTCTCTTACTCCGGCATCGTATATGGCTTTCATGAAGGAATTGCCATAATCAAAGAAATAAGTTCCACGGGCTACGAGCTTCTCGATAACTTCGAAATGACGGCGCAGGGATACATCGACTAAGTGACGGAATTGTTCCGGTGATTCGTGAAGAAGGCGTGTGCGTTCTTCAAAGGTTAATCCGGCAGGACAATATCCGCCTTCGTAAACAGCATGGCAGGAGGTTTGATCGGATAATAATTCAATAGGAATTCTTTCGCGTTCGGCATATTCGAGCAGGTCTACGACATTGCCATGATAGGCTATCGAGCAAGGTTCACGACGTCGCATTGCTTCAGATGCCATCTGGTATGCTTCGGCTATATCCGCAGTCACGTGTCCCACCCATCCTTGGCGGTGGCGTGTTTCAATGCGCGAGCTATCTACTTCGGCTATGATGGAGACTGCTCCTGCTATCTCCGCCGCTTTAGGTTGTGCGCCGCTCATCCCTCCCAAACCGGAAGATACGAATAAATGTCCCCGCAGATCCTGGTCTTGTGGAATACCCAGTTTCAATCGCCCGGCATTGAGGAGGGTATTGAAAGTTCCATGTACAATTCCTTGAGGGCCGATATACATCCAACCGCCTGCGGTCATTTGCCCGTAATTGGCAACTCCCATCTGAGCAGCAATATGCCAATCATATTGATTGTCGAATTGCCCGATCATCATTGAATTGGTTATTATAACGCGGGGAGCATCGGGACGGGAGCGAAAAAGCCCTAATGGATGTCCGGATTCAATAACCAGCGTCTGTTCTTGGGTAAGTTCTTCGAGGTATTGTTTTATCAGCTGATATTGCATCCAGTTTTGACAGACTTGTCCGGTTTCACCGTAAGTAACTAATTCGTAAGGATACAGTGCTATATCGAAGCAAAGGTTATTATCAATCATTACTTGAAAAGCCTTGCCTTCAATGCATTGTCCCCGGTATTCGTCAATCGGCTTTGCCTTCAAGTCGCCGGCAGGACGGAAACGGTATCCGTAAATCCGTCCGCGAGTGCGTAGCTCTTCCATAAATTCAGGAGCCAGTTGTTCGTGCCACTCGTTAGGAATATAACGCAAAGCATTTTTTAATGCTATGATTGCCTGCGCCGGGGTAAGTGTATAACCACGGTCGGGAGCTCTCCGGATACCTTCTACAAAATCCGGATAAGGAGGTAGTGTGTTGCCAAGAGTTATTCTCATAATAAACAGAATTAAGGATTACAAACTGTAAGCAATACAGTCTTATAACTCTTCGCAAGATAGAAAAAAAGAAGATAAAAGACAAGAGAATTGACAGATTTATTATCAGAAAGGTATTGTTACATTTACAGTTTGATAGTAGGACAAGACACAAGCAATGCCAAAACTCTCTTATGCTTCTATACAAGCACGAAGACAGGCTGTTTTCTCAAAATGGATAGTAACCCACATCTCAATAATATCATTATACAGGTGATTGTATTATTGATAGGGCCTTTCATAGTATGCCAACCGAAATGAATGGAATTACTCCTTTTGTTTATTCTGCAACTCTAACAGATATTTAAAAGTATGCTTTGCCTCCTGACTATCATCTTTCAAATATGCTTGTCTCAGTTCCGGATAATTCTTCAATAATTGCAGCATTCTGTCTTTCCCCAAAAAGTCGACTTTTCCTGTTTCACCATTCAATTCATAGCAAACACGTTTTGTAACCAGACTTGAAGCGGCAAGAGCATCGCCTATATTCCCTCCCAGTTTTACATCATCTTCTTCCACAAAGTTACCTCCGATAACCGAGCCTAAAGGCATTGCACAAAAATAAATGTTTTTACCTAACTGAACAGCAGGAGCATACCATGCTCCAAAACGCAACTTCTTATAGCGCAACTTACGACAGTTCAAATATAAATTTCCTTTTTCGTCACGCACTGCAAAACAACGCTTCTTCAAACGCCGGCACATCGACTCGTCATCACCGGCCGTGATCCGGTAATCAGCCCCTCCTGTTAATACGATCTGATTTTTGGAACGTTTTTCTACACGCAACACAGTAGTGGTATCACCATGTTGAGTCAGTAACTCTTTCAGGTTGGAATAAATAATATTCTGCGCAATTAACGGAAGGCTAATCACGCTTATCAGCAAACATAAGATACATCCTTTCTTCATAAGCATCCTCCTTTCCTGTCTAACGCCTTTTCGAGTGGAAAGTTATAAATTTTAGCGGATAAATGCAAGAATGAGAAAAGAAATATTGAAAATTTCTTCCAGTTAACAACAACATTATCAAGATGAGTTACAATTCAGGGGCACTTCTTCCTACTTCCGTTAATAAACAGTAAATCTACTCTTGACAAAAACAAGCTCCTATCCCGACCGTTATGAATTATATTACCTTTGTGCAAAAGATTTAAATTTGTCATGGAAAAACTAGAACAGGTCATTACCACATATCAGCAAATCATTCAGAAAACAGAGCTGGAGTTACAGAAGGCACGGAAACGTATCTATTATATAAGCCTTCTCCGACTTATCTTATTTGTAGGAGCCGTAGCAAATGCCATTATCTTTTGGTCTGACGGTTGGCTATGTCTCTCTGCAGTGGCTATCCTGCCCTTTATCTTATTCATTTGGTTAGTAAAACGCCATAATTTCTGGTTCTACCGGAAAGACTTTCTGAAAAAGAAAATAGAAATCAATGAGCAGGAACTACGTGCCATGCAATATGATTTTTCTGATTTTGATGATGGAAAAGAGTTCATAAATCCATCTCACCTCTATACTCTTGATTTAGACGTATTTGGCGAATTCTCTCTTTTCCAATACATTAACCGGACCGCAACTCCTATCGGCAAGCAGCATCTCGCAAACTGGTTCAATGTACATCTGGAAAAGAAGGAGGCTATTGAACACCGTCAGGAAGCGATCCGGGAACTCTCCACCGATTTGGAATATCGCCAACAAATCCGCTTACTTGGATTACTCTATAAAGGAAAGCCTGCCGATACCACCGAAATCAAAGAATGGGCAGCCAGTCCGAGTTATTATCGAAAACGCACACTCTTGCGCATCCTTCCAATAGCGGTAACAGTTATTAATTTCTTGTGCATAAGTCTAGCCATTGGGGGAATTATATCGGCTAACATTGCAGGAGGAGTATTTGTCAGCTTTGTATTATTCAGCACTATTTTCTCTAAAGGAATCACGAAACTGCAAACAATCTACGGAGAAAAGCTGCAGATTCTTTCGACATATGCTGACCAAATTCTGCTCACTGAACAAAAAGAAATGCACAGCCATATACTGCAAGAGTTAAAAACGGACCTTACGAGTCAAAATCAAACCGCTTCTCAAGCCGTCCGCCAGCTTTCTAAACTGATGAACGCACTCGACCAACGAAGCAATCTGCTAATGAGCACTATACTCAACGGACTGATATTTTGGGAGCTACGCCAGGTGATGCGAATCGAGAAGTGGAAAGAAATGCACGCATCCGACCTACCCCGCTGGATAGAAACAATCGGAGAAATAGATGCCTATTGCTCCCTGGCAACATTCGCATATAATCATCCGGATTATATCTACCCCACTATCACCGCTCAATCTTTCCACCTACAAGCTGAATCTCTGGGACATCCTTTAATGGATCGCAACAAATGTGTGCGCAACGGAATAGACATTGAGAAACGTCCTTTCTTTATTATAATCACAGGTGCCAATATGGCAGGCAAAAGTACTTATCTACGTACCGTAGGAGTAAACTATCTACTGGCATGTATTGGAGCCCCCGTTTGGGCAAAGCAAATGAAAATATATCCAGCACGCCTCGTTACCAGTCTCCGAACCAGTGATTCCCTAGCTGACAACGAATCTTATTTCTTTGCAGAACTTAAGCGGCTCAAATTAATCATAGACAAACTTGAAGCCGGAGAAGAACTTTTCATCATTCTTGATGAAATACTGAAAGGCACAAACTCCATGGATAAACAAAAAGGCTCTTTCGCCCTTATCAAACAATTCATGCACATGAATGCCAATGGTATCATCGCTACCCATGACTTGTTATTAGGAACCTTAATAGAGTCTTTCCCACAAAATATCCGGAATTACTGTTTCGAAGCTGACATTACAAACAATGAGCTCACCTTCTCATATCAAATGAAAAACGGAGTTGCTCAAAACATGAACGCTTGCTTCTTAATGAAAAAAATGGGAATCGCCGTCATTAACGACTAATCCCCATTTTTGTATGAAAATCAAAGTTATCTTTTACAGCAACATCTAAAACCTGTTTTATTTAGTAGCAGCAAACTCTATATAAAGTTTCAAACTACATGGTTTTTAATGTGTCGAAAAAACAAAATCAAACAGGTCTTATAGATAGACATTTACTGCATTTTACTTTTTGACAGAAAAGCTACTACCGCTGAAGCTTCTTCATTGGTGAAATACTGCACCGATGTTATTGGCTGATACGTGTAAGGTATAAATTGGAATAACTGTACAGCTGCAAACTTTTTATCAGCAGAAAGTATCACGTCCATACGTATATTACCACTAGACTCACTTTTTATTTTCGAATCAACAGAGAATGAGCCCGAATTCACTAGATTCTTCAAAACATCCATATGCTTCAAATCAAAGAAAACACTATGCTCTTTAGCCACACTTTTTGTTGGCAAATAAATAACCTCCTTTGATTTCCAAAAGAGACGGAAAATTCCCATAAGGAATAAACCTGTTCCCAAAACCATTAAAGCCATACTAACCGTAGAAGACCTGTCATCCAATTCGAATGTTGAAGCAAAAGCTAAAATACCGATCAATAACATTACAGAAGAAATTAAAACTCCTGAAACACTTATACGTTTAGCGATATCGGGGTGTGTAGATGCAAATATAGTAGCATCAATCGTTTGAGTAGTTGCCATAATATTTAAAGTTTAATTTATTAGTAAAAATATAAAGATAAAAGAAGTGATGTCACCAGTATACAGAAGATACCAGTAACCACAAAATAAGCAATACCAATAAATATACTTCTAAATAATTATACGCCTCAAAGTGTATACATAGTATTCACTTGATGGCTGGCAGTAATAGGAAGTCGTTGTATCATAAATCCGCCCCCAATGTTGTGTCAGTGAATTCTCACGATCAGCACAACCTTGTAACACATTCTTTAAAGAAAAGAAATATTCTCCAAGCTGCACACGTTGAATACGTGTCACAGATATCTGATGGCTCTGTAAATTGGTCAATTCAGCCACAGGCTTACCCGGAAGGTCCGGTGCACAGATTTCCCCACGCTGTCCCATAGCATATGTAATATCACACTCCTGCTTATCCACCGTTTTTTCGGCAGAAACATTGCCTGCTATGCTATGAAAAGCAACTGTCAGCAACAGAAACAATATCACCTTTACAAATTTTGCCATATTCACTTGCAAATATAACAGATTCTCTCTATGAAAAGTTTAATTAGGATATATTTTAATGTATCTTAGTATTAGTAAACGGCAAACAAACAAAAAAGGCTACCCTCACAGGTAGCCTTTTTTATATCTATAAGAATAATTGTAAAATTATTCAGCTGATTCAGCTTTCGGTTCTTCAGCCTTAGGAGCTTCAGTTGCAGGAGCTTCAACAGCAGCCGGAGCAGCTTCGGCAGCCTTCTTCGAACGACGAGTACGAGTAGCTTTCTTAACAACTTTTTCCTTAGCCATATTTTCATTGTAGTCCACCAACTCAATGAAGCACATTTCTGCGTTGTCACCCAAACGGTTACCAGTCTTGATGATACGAGTATAACCACCCGGACGATCAGCAATCTTAACAGAGATTTCTTTGAATAACTCTGTTACTGCAATCTTATCTTGCAAGTTGCTAAATACAACACGACGAGAGTTCGTTGTATCTTCTTTAGACTTAGTAATCAAAGGCTCAACAAACTTTTTCAAAGCTTTCGCCTTTGCAACAGTCGTAGTGATTCTTTTGTGCTTGATCAAAGAGCAAGCCATGTTAGATAACATAGCGCTTCTATGAGAAGCAGTACGACCTAAATGATTGAATTTTTTATTATGTCTCATTTTTTATTCTTTATCTAATTTATATTTAGAAATGTCGGTTCCAAACGACAGATTCAGACTTTCCAGCAAATCATCAAGCTCGGTAAGCGATTTCTTTCCGAAGTTTCTGAATTTCAGCAAGTCAGTTTTGTTGAACTGTACCAAGTCGCCGAGAGTTTCTACGTCAGCAGCCTTCAAGCAATTGAGGGCACGAACTGACAAGTCCATATCAACGAGTTTAGTTTTCAACAGCTGACGCATATGCAACACTTCTTCATCAAACTCTTCATTGCCATCAGTATCATTACTTTCAAGCGTGATTTTCTCGTCAGAGAACAACATGAAGTGATAAATCAGAATCTTTGCAGCTTCTTTCAGCGCTTCTTTCGGATGTATAGAACCGTCGGTACTAATTTCAAGCACTAGCTTTTCGTAGTCAGTCTTCTGTTCTACACGGAAGTTTTCTACAGCATACTTGACATTACGTATCGGTGTATAAATAGAGTCGATTGGAATTACATTAACATCCGTGCAATACTCGCGATTTTCATCAGCAGGTACATATCCACGGCCTTTGTTAATGGTAATATCAATCTGCATAGTTGACTTAGAATCTAAATGACAAATAACTAATTCCGGATTTAACACTTCAAATCCAGTCAAATACTTACCTATGTCACCTGCTTTAAATTCACTGGAATTCTCGACAGTGATGCTCACTTTTTCGCTCTCGAACTCTTCAACTACTTGCTTGAATCTCACTTGTTTCAGATTCAAGATAATGTTGGTAACATCCTCTTTTACTCCAGGTACACTAGAAAATTCATGCTCCACACCATCGATTCTGATAGTAGTGATAGCAAAACCCTCTAATGAAGAAAGAAGGATACGGCGTAATGCATTACCTACAGTAATACCAAAACCCGGTTCCAACGGACGGAATTCGAATTTACCGAATCTGGAGTCCGCCTCCAACATTAATACTTTATCAGGTTTTTGAAATGCTAATATCGCCATGAAATTAATTATTATTTAGAATACAATTCAACGATCAAATGTTCTTTAATGTTCTCAGGAATGTCTGCTCTTTCAGGTATGTGCAACATTTTACCAACCTTTGAAGCCTCGTCCCATTCCAACCAAGCATACTTGCTGTGATTGAAACCTGCAAGAGAATTAGCAATTACTTCCAAAGACTTAGATCTTTCACGAACACCAATCAATTGTCCTGGTTTTACTGCAAATGAAGGAATGTTTACTACTTCACCATCTACAGTGATGTGCTTGTGACTAACCAACTGACGAGCAGCAGCGCGTGTAGGAGCAATACCCAAACGGAATACTACGTTGTCAAGACGGGCTTCCAGCAATTGAAGGAGTACCTCACCGGTAATACCTTTAGCAGTAGCTGCTTTTTCAAACAAATTGCGGAATTGTTTCTCTAAAACTCCATAGGTGTATTTAGCTTTCTGTTTTTCACGAAGTTGCACACCATATTCAGAAGTTTTTCTTTTTCTTGAATTACCATGTTGTCCGGGAGGATAGTTCTTCTTTGACAAAACTTTGTCAGCTCCAAAGATTCCTTCACCGAATTTACGGGCGATTCTTGATTTTGGTCCAGTATATCTAGCCATTTCTTTTAAATATTTAATTGTTTATTCATGAACTCAATTTGTTGCAGCCGCGATTACAGAGAGAAATTAATGTAATCCAAAAACAAAATCAAGATCATTGTGTAAGTTAAAGGTAAATTAAACTCTACGTCTTTTCGGAGGACGACAACCATTATGTGGAAGCGGAGTCACGTCAATGATTTCAGTAACTTCGATACCAGCACCGTGGATAGTTCTAATAGCAGACTCACGTCCGTTACCTGGACCCTTCACATATGCTTTTACCTTTCTCAGGCCAAGATCGAATGCAATCTTTGCACAATCCTGGGCAGCCATCTGAGCTGCATAAGGAGTATTCTTTTTAGAACCTCTAAATCCCATTTTACCAGCAGATGACCAAGAGATAATCTGCCCTTCACTATTTGCAAGAGAAACAATAATATTGTTGAAAGATGAATGAACATGCAACTGTCCATTAGCGTCTACTTTCACATTTCTCTTTTTAGCTGCAACTGTTTTTTTTGCCATATCAACAATTATTATTTAGTAGCTTTTTTCTTATTAGCAACGGTTTTCTTTCTACCCTTACGAGTACGTGCATTGTTCTTAGTGCTCTGACCTCTAACAGGCAGACCAATACGGTGACGTACACCACGATAGCAACCAATATCCATTAATCGCTTAATGTTCAATTGGATTTCAGAACGAAGATCACCTTCTACTTTATACTCTGCACCGATAATCTCACGAATCTTAGCAGCCTGATCATCTGTCCAGTCTTTAACCTTCAGATCTTTATCTACACCAGCTTTATCTAAAATTTTTGCTGAACTACTGCGACCTATTCCATATACATAGGTCAACGCAATTTCACCTCTTTTGTTCTGAGGTAAATCTACACCAACTATTCTTATAGCCATATACTAAATTATTTTTTTTGCAAAAATAACAAATTATCCTTGACGTTGTTTATACTTAGGATTTTTCTTGTTAATAACATACAAACGGCCATTACGTCTAACGATCTTACATTCTGGCGTGCGTTTCTTTAATGATGCTCTTACTTTCATATCTTATTTTATTTATATCTAAACACAATTCTTCCTTTCGATAAGTCGTAAGGAGACATTTCGACTCTCACTTTATCTCCCGGCAGGATCTTGATGTAATGCATCCTCATCTTACCTGAAATATGTGCAGTAATCTCATGTCCGTTTTCTAATTCAACACGAAACATTGCATTTGACAATGCTTCAACTATAACTCCATCTTGTTCTATTGCAGATTGCTTTGCCATATTATATTGCTTTATCTCCTAAAACTTCTTCTATGAATTTGAATGAAGACAAAATATCAGCTTCACCAGCTCCAACAGCTATCGTATGTTCAAAATGTGCAGCACATTTACGATCTCTGGTCCTCACAGTCCATCCGTCACGTTCCATAATCACTTGTCGGTCTCCCAATGTTATCATCGGCTCTATCGCTATGCAAAGGCCTCTTTTCATCAAAGGTCCATATCCTCTTTTACCATAATTAGGAACCTGAGGATCTTCGTGCATCTCCTTACCAATGCCATGACCAACAAACTCACGCACTACACCATAAGAATGAGATTCACAATATTGCTGAATAGCATATCCGATATCTCCGATTCTTTTGCCTTGCACTGCGTTCTGAATGCCAATATATAACGCTTCTTTAGTTACCTTCAACAAGTTACGAATTTCTTCGTCTACCTCTCCTACACAAAAGGTATAAGCAGAATCACCACAAAAACCATTCATGTAAGTTCCGCAATCCACTGATACGATATCGCCATCTTTCAGTACGATATCCCCCGGGATTCCATGTACCACCTGTTCATTAACAGAAGTACAGAGAGATGC
This sequence comes from Bacteroides luhongzhouii, assembly GCF_009193295.2. Classification (NCBI taxonomy): domain Bacteria; kingdom Pseudomonadati; phylum Bacteroidota; class Bacteroidia; order Bacteroidales; family Bacteroidaceae; genus Bacteroides; species Bacteroides luhongzhouii. The sequence goes on from NZ_CP059973.1 coordinate 658,192, forward strand.
GGGAAACGGTTCTCCGTATTGATTCGGAAATCCTTTGAAAGTTGGAGTTGCCCCATGATCTCTAATGAACTCTTCAGCAACTTTATCCAACTCACGTGTAGTTACACCAGGCTTCACCAATTTGGCAACCTCTGCAAGAGTTTTACCAACAAGCAGGTTACTCTGACGGAGCAATTCTATTTCATCTTCTGTTTTAAGAAATATCATTTCTAATCTAAAGAATTAATATGCCGCTACACCAGCGCGTCCTTTAATACGACCCGATTTCAACAGACCATCATAATGTCTCATCAACAAATGACTTTCAACCTGTTGCAGAGTATCAAGAACAACACCTACAAGAATTAACAAAGATGTACCGCCGAAGAATTGAGCGAATCCTGCTTGCACTCCGAATATACCGGCAAAAGCAGGCATAATAGCAACTAAAGCCAAGAAGAAAGAACCCGGCAAAGTGATACGAGACATTATATCATCAATATACTCTGCTGTTTTCTTTCCCGGTTTAATACCAGGGATGAAACCATTATTTCTCTTCATATCCTCAGCCATCTGAGTCGGATTAATTGTAATTGCAGTATAGAAATACGTAAATAATATAATCATTACCGCAAAGACAAAATTATACCAGAAACTTGTATGATCTGTAAACGCATGCAAGAAACCGCCTGCATCATTTACATTTGAAAAGCCGATAAACGTAATTGGAATAAACATGATTGCCTGAGCAAAGATGATAGGCATAACACCGGCAGCATTCACCTTTAAAGGGATATACTGTCTAGCACCACCATATTGCTTGTTACCAACGATTCTTTTTGCATACTGTACAGGAATCTTTCTTGTACCTTGCACCAAAAGAATAGCAGCACCAATCACTAACAATAAGAATACGATTTCAATTATAAACATAATCAGACCACCACTCTTATTTGCTACTCTGGATACAACTTCCTGCAACAAAGCATCAGGGAAACGAGCGATAATACCAATCAAGATGATAAATGAAATACCGTTACCAATACCTTTATCAGTAATTCTTTCACCAAGCCACAAAATAAACATACTACCTGCTGCCAAAATAATGGTAGAGGTAACCATAAACAGAGTCCAATCTAATGAAGCATTTAAGGAAGGGCCAGCCTGCATTTTAAGATTGAGCAAATAAGAAGGGGCCTGAACTAACAATATAGCAATCGTCAAGTAACGAGTATATTGATTCATCTTTCTTCTGCCGCTCTCACCCTCGCGTTGCAACTTCTGGAAATACGGTACAGCGATTCCCAATAACTGAATTACGATAGATGCAGAGATATAAGGCATGATTCCTAATGCAAAAATAGAGGCATTAGAAAATGCTCCTCCAGAGAACATATTTAACAAGGCTAAAAGGCCTTCACTTGTTTGTTCGTGCAATTTTGCCAGCATTGCCGGATTGATACCCGGTAATACGACATATGATCCGAAACGGTAAATTGCCACAAACAATATGGTGATGAGGATCCGTTGTCTCAGATCCTCAATCTTCCATATATTCTTTAATGTTTCAATAGCTTTTCTCATTGAATCAGAGTTTTACTACAGTTCCACCAGCAGCTTCAATAGCAGCAGTTGCAGTCTTAGAGAATGCATGAGCTTCTACTTCCAGCTTGTTAGTCAGAGTTCCGTTACCCAATACTTTTACCAACTGATTTGAAGAAATAAATCCTGCTTCGATAAAGTCGTTTACACCAACTTTTGCCAAACTCTTAGCTTCAGCAAGTTTCTGGATAGTATCCAGATTGATGGCTTTATATTCTACACGATTGATATTCTTGAAACCAAATTTAGGAACTCGACGTTGAAGAGGCATCTGACCACCTTCAAAACCGATCTTCTTAGAGTATCCAGATCTTGATTTAGCTCCCTTATGACCTCTTGTAGAAGTACCGCCTAAGCCAGAACCAGTTCCACGTCCAATTCTTTTTCTTGTCTTAGTAGATCCCTCTGCAGGTTTTAAATTACTTAAGTTCATATTGTAATTTCGTTTTATTATTCAACAAATAATTACTTAACAATGGCAACCAAGTGTTTTACTTTATCTACCATTCCAAGAATTGAAGGAGTGCTTTCGTGTTCAACCACACGGTTCAGTTTACGAAGTCCCAGTGCATCAAGAGTTCTTTTCTGATCAGCTGGAGCACCAATTCTACTTTTAACTTGTTTAATCTTTATAGTTGACATATCTCCTCCTTATCCTCTAAATACTTTTTCAACACTAATACCTCTGTTCTGAGCAACCATCCTTGCATCACGCATTTCACTCAAAGCTTCGATTGTAGCTTTAACAAGGTTGTGCGGATTTGAAGAACCTTTAGATTTAGCCAAAACGTCAGTAACACCAACACTTTCCAATACAGCACGCATAGCACCACCAGCTACAACACCGGTTCCGTGAGATGCAGGTTTGATGAATACTTCAGCACCACCAAATCTAGCTGATTGTTCATGAGGAACAGTACCTTTCAAAATAGGCACTTTCACCAGGTTCTTTTTAGCTGACTCAACACCTTTAGCGATAGCAGCTGTTACTTCACCTGCTTTACCAAGTCCCCAACCAATGATACCTTCTTCGTTACCTACAACAACGATTGCAGAGAAACTAAAAGTTCTACCACCTTTGGTAACTTTAGTAACACGATTAATAGCAACCAATCTATCTTTCAGTTCTATATCGTTAGTAATCTTAACTCTATTATTAACTCCTGCCATAATGATTAAAATTTAAGTCCACCGTTACGAGCAGCATCAGCCACTTCTTTTACTCTCCCATGATACAAGTAACCATTACGGTCGAAAACAACAGTAGTTATACCTGCTTCCTGAGCCTTTTTAGCAATCATTTCACCAACTTTAGCAGCTTGTTCTTTTTTAGCGACTTTCTCAGTCAAACCTAAAGAAGAAGCAGCAACCAGTGTCTTACCAGAAAGATCATCGATAATCTGGACATAAATTTGCTTGTTACTTCTAAATACACTCATACGCGGACATTCAGTAGTACCTGAAATCTTGTTGCGTACTCTATATTTGATCTTAACTCGTCTTTCTATTTTTGTTGTCATAATAATCTAATTTTATATGAATTACTTAGCGCCGGCTGATTTACCAGACTTTCTACGAATTACTTCGCCAACAAACTTAATACCTTTACCCTTGTATGGTTCAGGCTTACGGAAAGAACGTATTTTAGAGCAAACTTGACCAAGCAATTGTTTGTCACACGATTCCAATATAATAAGAGGGTTCTTATTTCTTTCAGATTTCGTTTCAACTTTTACCTCAGCAGGTAATTGAATGAAAATATTGTGTGTATAACCTAAAGCAAGCTCAATGATGTTACCTTGGTTAGAAGCACGATAACCTACACCAACAAGTTCCAGTTCTTTCTTGTATCCTTCAGATACACCCACAACCATGTTGTGAACCAATGAACGATACAAACCGTGGAAAGCATGTTTTTGCTTCGGGTTATCAAGCATTTCTTTATCGTTTTCTGTTAAAGTTACGTGTCCGTCTTCAATAGCAACATTGATAGCAGGATTCACATATTGGCTCATTTCGCCTTTGGGTCCCTTTACGGTAACCACATTATCCTTCAGAGTGACCGTCACTCCAGCAGGGATACTAATGGGTAATTTTCCTATTCTTGACATTCTAATTCCTCCTAATTAATATACATAACACAAGACTTCACCACCGATCTTCAGTTCTGCAGCCTCTTTGTTAGTCATAACACCTTTGGAAGTAGATATTATAGCAATACCCAGCCCATTAATAACACGCGGCATATCTTTGTAACCAGTATACTTACGCATACCCGGAGAAGATATTCTTTCTAACTTTTTGATTGCGTTAACTTTGTTAACAGAATCATACTTCAAGGCAACCTTAATAGTTCCTTGAGGACCATCTTCTACAAACTTATAATTAAGGATGTAGCCTTTTTCAAAAAGAATCTTAGTGATTTCTTTTTTCAAATTCGAAGCGGGAACTTCAACAACTCTGTGCTTTGCACCAATCGCGTTCCGCAACCTCGTTAAATAATCTGCTATTGGATCAGTCATATAAAAATAAATTAAATTAATCAGGACTACCCTGACAATATTTAAACAATAATTACCAGCTTGCTTTTTTTACGCCTGGGATCAGTCCGTTAGATGCCATCTCACGGAATTGAATTCTCGAAATTCCGAATTGACGAATATAACCTTTAGGACGTCCAGTCAGTTTGCAACGGTTGTGCATACGAATCGGATTAGAATTCTTTGGCAACTCTTGCAACTTCTGTGCAGCTTCAAAAGCATCAGCAGGATCACCTGTTCTTACGATTTGCTTCAAAGCAGCTCTTCTTTCGGCGTATTTGGCTACTAATTTAGCACGTTTTACTTCACGTGCTTTCATTGATTCCTTTGCCATATCTATTAGTCTTTTTTAGCGTTTTTAAAAGGTAAACCGAATTCCTTCAGCAAAGCATAACCTTCTTCATCTGTTTCCGCAGAAGTTACAAAGGTAATATTCATTCCGAGAATTCTTGTAATACTATCGATATTTATTTCAGGGAAAATGATTTGCTCCTGAATACCAAGGGTATAGTTACCTTTACCATCAAACTTACTTTCGATACCTTTGAAGTCACGAATACGAGGAAGAGCTACACGAACCAATTTTTCAAGGAATTCGTACATTCTTTCACGACGTAAAGTTACCATAACACCAATCGGCATTTTTTTACGTAACTTAAAGTTTGCAATATCTTTACGAGAAATGGTAGCTACAGCTTTCTGACCTGTGATAGCTGTCATTTCATTGATTGCAACTTCGATAATCTTCTTATCAGCAACAGCCATACCTAACCCTTGATTGATAACAATCTTCTTAAGTACGGGTACCTGCATTGTAGAAGAATACTGGAACTGTGATTTCAATGCAGGTGCTATACGCTCTGCATATTCTTTCTTAAGACTAGCAGTATTACTCATTACTTAATCTCCTCTCCTGATTTTTTAGAATAACGCACTAAAGTTCCTTCCGAACTCTTTTTTCTCCCAATACGCGTTGCTTTACCAGTTTTTGGATCAACCGGGTTCAAGTTTGAAATGTGGATAGAAGCTTCCTGCTTCACAATACCACCTTGCGGATTCTTAGCATTCGGTTTTGTGCTTTTAGATACCATATTGATACCTTCTACAAACGCACGTCCTTCTTTAACAAGAACCTTCAATACACGACCAGTTTTGCCCTTATCTTCGCCAGCATTTACGTAAACTGTATCGCCTTTTTTAATATGTAATTTACTCATTACTTAAATCTTTTACAAATTAAAGTACCTCAGGCGCAAGTGACACAACTTTCATGTTTGTAGCACGAAGTTCTCTTGCTACAGGACCGAAAATACGACTACCTCTAATTTCACCTGCATTATTCAACAACACGCAAGCATTATCATCAAAACGTATATAAGAACCATCAGGACGACGGATTTCTTTCTTTGTACGTACAATCAAAGCCTTTGATACTGCACCTTTTTTAACATCACTAGAAGGGATAACACTCTTCACTGAAACTACAATGACATCCCCCACTGAAGCATAACGACGGCCTGTACCACCCAAAACGCGGATACACAACGCCTCTTTCGCTCCACTGTTATCACATACTGTAAGTCTGGATTCTACTTGTATCATAATTACTTAGCTCTTTCAATTATTTCTACTAATCTCCATCTTTTAGTCTTGCTCAAAGGACGAGTTTCCATGATGCTTACAGTATCACCGATATTGCATTCATTCTTTTCATCGTGAGCATGGTACTTCTTCGTTTTACTAACGAACTTACCATATATAGGGTGTTTTTCCTTAAATTTGGCAGCAACTGTGATGGTCTTATCCATCTTATTGCTCAATACAACCCCTGTTCTTTCTTTTCTTAAATTTCTTGCTTCCATCAAGCTGATCATTTATTGTTAAGTTCTCTTTCGCGCAATTCTGTTTTCATACGCGCAATAGTCCTGCGTAATTGTTTGATTTGAGCAGGATTTTCCAAAGGAGAAATAGAATGATTAATAACCATTTGGTTATAATTAGCTGTTTCCGCCTCTACTCTTTCTACTAAATCATTAGTAGTCATTTCTTTAATTTCTGCAATTTTCATAACACTTACGCATTTTGATTTTGAATATCATAATCACGTCTTACGACAAACTTCGTTGTAATAGGAAGCTTTTGAGCAGCTAAGCGCAATGCTTCTTTCGCGATTTCGTAAGATACTCCTTCAGCTTCAATAATGATTCTACCCGGAGTCACAGGAGCCACAAATCCCTCTGGAGCACCTTTACCTTTACCCATACGTACATCGGCAGGTTTTCTAGTGATCGGTTTATCCGGGAATATACGGATCCAGATCTGTCCTTGACGTTGCATATATCTTGTTACTGCAATACGAGCAGCTTCGATCTGACGGCCTGTAATCCACTTAGTCTCCAAAGCCTTTATGCCAAAAGAACCAAAGGCCAGCTGGTTACCTCTCTGGGCATTACCTTTCTGACGGCCTTTTTGTTGTCTTCTGAATTTTGTCTTTTTCGGTTGTAACATAGTTTCCTAAAATTCAAATTCGTTTAGCGATTATTTTTCTTTCTTTTGAAGTTCTTTCCGCCGTTGTTTCCACTATTGTTTCCACGACCACTTTCTTTGCTTTGTGTAAAGTTCGGAGCCAATTCTTTCTTACCAAACACTTCACCTCTACAAATCCAAACTTTGATACCAAGAAGACCTACTTTAGTCAATGCTTCTGCATGACAGTAGTCGATATCAGCTCTGAAAGTGTGCAACGGAGTTCTTCCTTCTTTATACATTTCAGAACGAGCCATTTCAGCTCCATTCAAACGTCCTGAAATCTGAATTTTGATACCTTCAGCACCCATACGCATTGTGTTTGCGATAGCCATCTTGATGGCACGGCGATAGGCAATTTTACCTTCAACCTGGCGAGCGATGTTATTAGCAACAATCACAGCATCCAGCTCCGGTCTTTTCACTTCAAAGATATTGATTTGAATATCTTTGTCGGTAACCTTCTTCAACTCCTCTTTTAACTTATCAACTTCTTGGCCACCTTTACCGATAATAATACCCGGGCGAGCAGTACAAACAGTAATAGTAACGAGCTTCAGCGTACGTTCAATTACGATTCTTGATACACTTGCTTTTGCAAGTCTTGCATTAAGATATTTACGGATTTTGCTATCTTCCAGCAAAGAATCACCGTAATCATTTCCACCATACCAGTTAGAATCCCATCCTCTGATAATTCCTAAACGGTTGCTTATTGGATTAACTTTTTGTCCCATCTACCTTAATTTTGATCTTCGTTATTACTTTTAGCACCAACGAACAATGTTACGTGATTTGAACGTTTGCGAATTCTATAACCTCTACCCTGTGGTGCTGGTCTCATTCTTTTGAGTGTAGCTCCACCATCAACAAAAATCTGTGTTACGAACAGCTCACCGCTTTCTGCTTTACGTTCGTTTTTCTGTTCCCAGTTAGCAATTGCAGAGCGAAGCAATTTTTCCACTCTTGCAGCAGCTTCTTTTGAAGAAAATTTCAAAACACCAAGTGCTCTGTTCACTTCCATACCACGGATCATATCTGCAACCAGACGCATCTTACGTGGAGAAGTAGGAACATTTTGCAATTTTGCAAAATACATGGTCTTAAGGGCTTCTTTTCTTTTTTCAGCCGATATTTTTTTTCTTGCTCCCATTATTATTTATTACTTTATTATTTCAAATAAATCCTGTTATTTTTTCTTGTTACCAGCGTGTCCTCTGAATGTACGAGTTGGAGCAAATTCGCCCAACTTGTGTCCTACCATATTCTCGGTAACATAAACAGGAATAAATTTATTTCCATTGTGAACTGCAACTGTATGGCCTACAAAATCAGGCGAAATCATTGAAGCTCTGGCCCAAGTCTTTACTACGACTTTCTTACCTGATTCATTCATGGCAAGAATTCTCTTTTCAAGCTTAACGTTAATATATGGACCTTTTTTTAATGAACGACTCATAGTTTACTCAATTAATCAGATTACTTTTTTCTTCTCTCAATAATGTACTTAGACGATTGTTTCTTAGGAGCTCTAGTCTTAAGTCCCTTAGCGTACAATCCCTTACGTGATCTTGGGTGACCTCCGGAAGCACGTCCTTCACCACCACCCATCGGGTGATCAACCGGGTTCATTACAACACCACGGTTACGAGGACGACGTCCTTGCCAACGAGAACGTCCAGCTTTACCTGAACTTTCCAATCCATGATCAGAGTTACCTACACTACCGATAGTAGCTTTACAAGTGCTAAGAATCTGTCTAACTTCACCTGAAGGCAACTTAATTACACAATACTTACCCTCACGAGAAGTCAACTGAGCAAAGTTTCCAGCTGAACGAACCAGAGCTGCACCCTGTCCCGGACGTAATTCGATATTGTGAATCACAGTACCCACCGGAATGTTTTGAAGAGGAAGAGCATTACCAATCTCTGGCGCTGCTGTTTCACCTGACATCAAAGTCGCACCAACTTGCAATCCATTGGGAGCAATAATATATCTTTTTTCTCCATCAGCATAAAATAACAAAGCGATACGAGCCGAACGATTCGGATCATATTCAATAGTTTTAACTACTGCTGGAACACCGTCCTTATTTCTCTTGAAATCAACAATTCTAATCACCTTTCTATGACCGCCACCAATGTAGCGCATAGTCATCTTACCTTCGTTGTTACGACCACCAGATGATTTCTTACCATATACAAGAGACTTTTCTGGTACTGATGCAGTAATTTCTTCGAAAGTACCAATAATTTTATGTCTTTGCCCCGGTGTTGTGGGCTTAAATTTACGTACTGCCATTTTTATTAAATATTGCTATAAAAATCAATAGTATCTCCTTCTTTCAATGTCACGATTGCTTTTTTGAAAGCATTCGTACGACCATTGATGATACCTGCTTTGGTATAACGGCTCTTATTCTTGCCAGCATACTTCACAGTATTCACATCAACTACAGTAACATTATAAAGAGCTTCAATTTCCTTCTTAATTTCCAGTTTGTTAGCTTCAGGACGTACAACAAAGCCGAAACGATTCAGCTTATCTGTAATTGCAGTCATTTTCTCTGTCACCAACGGTTTAATAATAATTCCCATTATTTAAGCCTCCTTTTTAAATTAAGATATTGTCAATAGCCTTCAAAGAGTTTTCTGTAAGCACAATAACCCCAGCATTCAATACTCTGTAAGTATTTAATCCTGAGATAGTCTGCACATTAGCACCCTCGATGTTACGAGCTGACAAATATACGTTTTTATTTGCTTCCGGTAAAATCACAAGTAGCTTTTTATCGGAAACTTTAAGATTTTTTGTCATTGCAACGAAATCTTTTGTCTTAGGAGCTTCAAATGTGAAATCCTCAACGACAACGATTGCATCGTTTTGAGCTTTATAAGACAAAGCTGACTTACGAGCCAGTGTCTTAACTTTTTTATTCAACTTAAAGAAGTAGTCTCTTGGTTTCGGACCGAAAACGCGGGCACCTCCCACAAGAACCGGTGAATTCATATCACCACGACGTGCTCCACCGCCACCTTTCTGACGACCGATCTTACGAGTTGAACCACTGATTTCACTTCTTTCTTTTGACTTATGAGTACCCTGACGCTGATTAGCCATAAATTGTTTTACGTCCAAATAGATAGCGTGGTCGTTGGGCTCAATTCCGAAGATAGATTCGTTTAACGTAACCTTTCTCCCAGTGTCTTCACCTTTAATGTTATATACGTTAACTTCCATTATTTCTCAATTAATACGATTGAACCTTTGCAACCCGGGATAGAACCTTTAATCAAAAGAAGGTTATGATCCGCGATTACTTTTAATACCTGTAAGTTTTGTACAGTGACTCTGTCACCTCCAAGTTGTCCACCCATGCGCATTCCTTTGAATACTTTTGCAGGGTAAGAACAAGCACCGATAGAACCCGGCTTACGAGCGCGGTTATGCTGACCGTGAGTAGCTTGCCCCACACCACCAAAACCATGTCTTTTTACTACACCCTGAAACCCTTTACCTTTAGAAGTACCAACAACGTCAACAAAGCTAGCGTCGTTAAACAGTTCTACAGTAATGGTATCACCCAGATTCAACTCTGTTTCAAATTCTTTGAACTCAGCCAAGTGTCTCTTCGGCGTTACTCCTGCTCTTTTAAAATGTCCCATCAACGGTTTAGTTGTATGCTTTTCCTTTTTGTCCTGGAAACCCAACTGAACAGCTGCATAGCCATCTTTTTCTACAGTCTTAACTTGAGTAACAACACAAGGACCTGCTTCGATAACAGTGCATGGTACATTTTTACCATCGGCACTGAAAACGGATGTCATTCCGATTTTTTTTCCTAATAATCCTGGCATTTCACTAATTTTTAATTATCAAACTTTAATTTCTACTTCCACACCACTTGGCAATTCCAACTTCATCAGAGCATCTACTGTCTTAGCTGTTGAACTATAGATGTCGATCAATCTCTTATAAGAAGAGAGCTCAAATTGCTCACGAGACTTTTTGTTTACGAAAGTCGAACGGTTCACAGTAAAGATACGCTTATGCGTAGGCAAAGGTATTGGACCGCTAACAATAGCACCTGTAGCCTTTACAGTTCTTACAATTTTCTCAGCTGATTTATCAACCAAGTTGTGGTCGTAAGATTTCAATTTAATTCTAATTTTCTGACTCATTACTTTTTTTTAATTAATACATTTATAATAAGATAAAGCAGCAGACTAAGAGTCATTCGCTAGCCTGCTACTTTAGATATTTTAGAGTAAATCAGCACGTCCTTTTACTTCATCCAATACAGCCTTAGCAATAGAAGAAGAAAGCTGAGCGTGATGAGAGTATGTCATTGATGAAGTTGCACGACCAGAAGTGATAGTACGTAAAGCCGTTACATAACCAAACATTTCTGCCAGTGGAACCATTGCTTTCACAATACGAGCACCAGAACGGCTAGACTCCATACCTTCAACCTGTCCACGACGTTTATTCAAGTCACCGATAACATCACCCATATTTTCTTCCGGAGTTACAACTTCCAGTTTCATGATAGGTTCCATCAAAACAGGACCTGCCTTAGCGCATGCATTCTTATAAGCTTGCATTGCACAGATTTCGAATGACAACTGGTCAGAGTCAACCGGGTGGAATGACCCATCAACCAAAGTAACTTTCAATGAATCAAGCGGATAACCAGCCAAAACACCATTCTTCATGGCATTTGTGAAACCTTTCTGAACTGCAGGAATAAATTCCTTAGGAATATTACCACCCTTCACTTCATCGATAAACTGCAAACCTCCTTCTTTAAAGTCTTCATCAACCGGACCAATCTTAACAATGATATCAGCAAATTTACCACGACCACCAGACTGTTTCTTATACACTTCACGAAGATCAACTGTCTTAGTGATAGCTTCCTTATAATTAACCTGTGGTTTACCTTGATTACACTCTACTTTAAACTCACGCTTCAGACGATCGATGATAATATCCAAGTGCAACTCGCCCATACCAGAAATCACAGTCTGTCCTGTTTGTTCATCAGTTTTCACTGTAAACGTCGGATCCTCTTCAGCCAATTTAGCCAAACCGTTAGACAGTTTATCCATATCTTTCTGAGTCTTGGGTTCTACAGCGATACCAATAACCGGTTCCGGGAAGTCCATAGATTCAAGAACTATCGGAGCTGTTTCATCACACAAAGTATCCCCTGTATGAATATCTTTGAAACCTACACCTGCACCTATATCACCAGCACCGATCACTTCAACCGGATTCTGTTTATTAGAATGCATCTGGAACAGACGAGAAACACGTTCTTTCTTACCAGAACGAGAGTTGTAAATATAAGATCCAGCCTCAATTTTACCTGAATAAACACGGAAGAAAGTCAAACGACCTACATATGGGTCAGTTGCGATCTTAAACGCCAAAGCTGATGTTTTTTCATCATCACTTGGCTTACGATCTTCTTCAGCTCCCGTATTAGGATTTGTACCTATTACGTTCTCTGTATCAAGTGGAGAAGGCAAGAAAGCACAAACATAATCAAGCAATGTCTGAACGCCTTTGTTTTTAAAAGAAGATCCACAAAGCATAGGAACTACAGCCATTTGAACTGTTGCATTGCGAAGAGCTCTCAACACTTCATCTTCAGTAATAGTAGAAGGATCATCGAAATATTTCTCCATCAAAGCATCATCAAATTCAGCTACTTTTTCGAGCATCTTATCTCTCCATTCATTAGCTTCATCGACAAGTTCTGCAGGGATTTCTTCCACAGTATAATCCGCTCCCATTGTTTCGTCATGCCAATAGATAGCTTTCATTTTGATAAGATCAACAAGACCTTTGAAAGACTCTTCAGCACCGATAGGAACAACAATAGGACATGGATTAGCTCCAAGGACATCTTTCATCTGGCGAACGACCTCAAAAAAGTCTGCACCAGAGCGGTCCATCTTATTTACATAAGCAATACGAGGAACATTATATTTATCAGCCTGACGCCATACAGTTTCCGATTGAGGCTCAACGCCACCAACAGCACAGTAAGCAGCCACAGCTCCATCAAGGATGCGCAATGAACGTTCCACCTCTGCAGTAAAGTCAACGTGTCCCGGAGTGTCAATTAAGTTAATTTTATAAGTATCACCAGCATATTTCCACCTTGTTGTTGTAGCAGCAGATGTAATAGTGATACCACGTTCTTGCTCCTGTTCCATCCAGTCCATAGTAGCAGCACCATCATGAACTTCACCAATTTTGTGAGTCAACCCAGTGTAGAACAGGATACGTTCAGAAGTAGTTGTTTTTCCGGCATCAATGTGAGCCATGATACCGATATTACGAGTTAAATGTAAATCATGTTTAGCCATCTTCTAATTCCTTTACTTTAAGTTTATATTAGGTTTCTTACAGTATTAGAATCTAAAATGAGCAAATGCACGGTTAGCTTCTGCCATTCTGTGCATATCTTCTTTACGCTTGTATGCACCGCCTTGTTCATTGAAGGCATCCATAATTTCAGCAGCCAACTTATCAGCCATTGATTTACCACCTCTTTTGCGAGCAAACAGAATCAGATTCTTCATAGAGATTGATTCTTTACGATCCGGACGGATTTCAGTAGGAACTTGGAAAGTAGCACCACCTACACGGCGAGACTTCACTTCCACTTGCGGAGTTACATTATCCAAAGCCTTTTTCCAGATTTCGAGAGCAGATTTTTCTTCGTTAGGAAGTTTTGCTTTCACCGTTTCCAAAGCGGCATAAAAGATTTCATAAGATGTATTTTTCTTTCCATCATACATCAAGTGGTTCACAAACTTGGAAACCTTTTGGTCATTAAACACAGGATCCGGAAGAATCAGGCGTTTTTTTGGTTTTGCTTTTCTCATTTGTTTGAAAAATAATGTTTTTGTTTTTGGTTGTCTACTTCTTGACTTCTTCAACTCTCCCTCCGGAGAATTTACTCAACCTTTAGCATTTCCAACAAACTAAAACGTAAGTTATTACTTTAATTTTAATTAGGTCTTAATCCTTATTTTTTCTTACCTTTAGCAGGAGCAGCGGCTTGTCCCGGTTTCGGACGCTTAGCACCATACTTAGAACGTCTTTGAGTACGACCAGCAACACCAGCTGTATCAAGTGTACCACGTACGATGTGGTAACGTACACCCGGAAGGTCTTTCACACGACCACCACGTACCAAAACGATTGAGTGTTCCTGCAAGTTGTGTCCTTCTCCCGGAATGTATGAGTTCACCTCTTTTTGGTTAGTCAAACGTACACGAGCTACTTTACGCATTGCAGAGTTCGGCTTCTTCGGAGTAGTAGTGTATACTCTCACGCAAACGCCACGTCTTTGAGGACATGAATCCAAGGCTGGAGATTTACTTTTCTCCACCAGCACTTCGCGTCCTTTTCTTACTAATTGCTGAATTGTAGGCATTTTAATTGTTTTTTGATTTATATTATTGTTATATTAATTTCGTAACTATACATTTTGGGCTGCAAAAATACGAATAATATTTGAATATTCAATGCGCTACAACTTTTTTTTCTTTTTTAATGTTTTTATATCATCCTCACGCTTCGCCTTTTACACCTGTCAAAGGAGGAATAGAAGGTTCATCTGAAGTACGAATCGGACCGAATACGCGCTCATACTTTGCTATATTATCTTCTAATGCCCGCAGCAGGCGTTTTGCGTGCTCCGGAGCCACAATAATGCGAGATTGCACACCAGCCTTCGGTATGCCCGGCATTACGCGCACGAAGTCAAGGATGAATTCAGAACTCGAATGGGTGATAATAGCAAGATTTGCATAAGTTCCCTGTGCTACCTCTTCTCTCAATTCAATCTGTAATTGTCCGTTGTTATTTTGTTCTTCCATATTTAATATGATTAAAAAGTTATCCTGCAAAATAACACATTTTTCCTGAAACTAATGGCAATACACGCAAGTAAAAAAGAAATAAAAAAGGAGCAATTGCCCAATCTGGCAACCGCTCCTTCTCATATAGTCAATTGAATTGTATTTATTCTACTTCATTGTAGTCAAGTACTGTTTTCTTGTTAGCCAAGATACGGTCATACTCTTCTTTTGATCCAACGATGAGCTTTTCGAACTCGCGTTGTCCGGTACCGGCAGGAATCAAGTGTCCACAGATCACATTTTCCTTCATACCTTCAAGCTTATCGATCTTACCGTTGATAGCAGCTTCATTCAATACTTTCGTCGTTTCCTGGAAGGAAGCAGCCGACATAAAGCTTGATGTTTGCAAAGCAGCACGCGTGATACCTTGAAGGATCTGAGTAGAGGTAGCAGCAACAGCGTCACGAACCTCAACCGGTTTCAAGTCACGACGTTTCAACATACTGTTCTCATCACGTAACTTGCGGGCAGTTACAATCTGACCAGCTTGCATATTTTGAGAATCACCAGCATCCACTACGACTTTCTTACCCCAGATACGATCATTTTCTTCCATGAATTCCAGTTTGTCTACGACTTGCTGTTCGAGGAAGCGAGTATCTCCCGGTTCATCAATTTGTACTTTGCGCATCATCTGACGAACGATAATCTCAAAGTGTTTATCATTGATCTTCACACCCTGCAAGCGGTATACATCCTGAACTTCATTCACGATATATTCCTGTACAGCTGTAGGCCCCTTGATTGCCAAGATATCTGCCGGAGTAGTAGCACCGTCAGACAACGGAGTACCAGCACGTACATAGTCATTTTCCTGTACCAGAATCTGCTTAGACAGTGCAACCAAATATTTCTTAACCTCACCTGTCTTAGAAGTTACGATGATTTCACGGTTACCACGTTTGATCTTACCCATTGTCACCTCACCATCGATTTCAGAGACGACAGCCGGATTTGACGGGTTACGAGCTTCAAACAATTCTGTAACACGAGGAAGACCACCCGTGATATCACCCGCCTTACCTACGGCACGCGGAATCTTCACGATTACTTCACCAGCTTTTACCTTCTGACCGTTCTCGATGATAACGTGACCACCTACCGGTAAGTTATAAGTACGAATCAAATCACCGTCCTCTGTTAAGATATGAGCTGTAGGAACTTTGGTTTTATCCTTGGATTCAATAATAATAATTTCACGAAGACCTGTTGCTTCATCCGATTCAACCTTATAAGTAACGTTTTCAATCACACCCTCAAATTCGATCTTACCAGTTGCTTCTGTGATAATAACAGCGTTGAACGGGTCCCACTTAGCAATCAGCTTACCTTTTTCTACCAAGTCACCGTCGCTTACATACAGTGTTGAACCATAAGGTACATTATGAGTAGAAAGAACGATACCGGTATTCACATCCACAAAACGTACTTCAGCCAAACGACCTACTACCACTTTTGCTGATTCACCCATCTCGTCAACGATATCTACCGTACGCAATTCTTCAAATTCAAGACGTGCACTGTTTTTAGCAACGATACTTGCATTTGCGGCAATATTCGCAGCAGTACCACCGGCGTGGAATGTACGCAATGTCAACTGTGTACCCGGCTCACCAATAGACTGAGCAGCGATTACACCGACAGCTTCACCCTTCTGAACCATGCGGCTCGTCGCCAGGTTACGTCCGTAACATTTAGCACAAACACCCTTCTTAGCTTCACAAGTCAATACCGAACGGATTTCAACACTCTCGATCGGAGACTCCTGAATCTTCTTGGCAACTTCTTCTGTGATTTCTTCACCACCGGCAACAAGCAATTCACCTGTAGTAGGATGAATAATATCATGCACGGAAACACGCCCTAAGATACGTTCGTACAGAGTAGCAATAACCTCATCGTTATTCTTAAGGTCCGTACAAACCAATCCGCGAAGTGTACCGCAGTCTTCTTCTGTAATAATCACATCGTGTGATACATCCACCAGACGACGAGTCAAATAACCGGCATCGGCAGTCTTCAAAGCGGTATCCGCCAAACCTTTACGAGCACCGTGGGTAGAGATAAAGTACTCCAACACCGAAAGTCCTTCTTTAAAGTTCGACAAAATCGGGTTCTCGATGATCTGACCACCTTCAGCACCTGCTTTCTGCGGTTTTGCCATCAAACCACGCATACCTGACAACTGACGAATCTGTTCTTTAGAACCACGAGCACCAGAATCAAGCATCATATATACAGAGTTGAAACCCTGATCATCCGAAGAAATAGTCTTCATCAGGATATTAGACAACTCGGAGTTCACATGTGTCCAAATATCGATTACCTGATTGTAACGTTCGTTATTGGTAATGAAACCCATGTTATAGTTGTTTACGACCTGTTCAACTTCGTCGTAACCTTTCTGTACCAAAGTTTCTTTCTCCTTCGGAATGATAATATCACCCAAGTTGAATGACAAACCACCCTTGAACGCCATCTGATAACCTAAATTCTTGATTCCATCCAGGAAGTCGGCAGCCTTAGCCACACCACATACCTTAATTACATCACTAATAATATCACGAAGAGATTTCTTAGAGATAATTGTATTGATATAACCAGCTTCAGGCGGAACGATTTCATTCACAATCACACGTCCTACAGAAGTTTCGCGCATTACGTCTACAATGTTACCATTTTCATCAACGTCTTTTACGATAACCTTCACCGGAGCATGAATATCTACCTTGCCTTCATTGTAAGCGATCAACGCTTCTTCCGGTCCGTAGAATGTCAAACCTTCACCTTTTGCACCGGCACGCAACTTGGTAATATAGTACAAACCAAGAACCATATCCTGTGCAGGCACAGTAATAGGAGCGCCGTTTGCCGGATTCAAGATATTATGTGATTGAAGCATCAACATTTGTGCTTCAAGAATTGCTTCATTACTCAAAGGCAAGTGAACAGCCATCTGGTCACCGTCAAAGTCGGCATTGAATGCCGTACATGCCAACGGGTGCAACTGAATAGCTTTACCTTCGATCATTTTAGGCTGGAAAGCCTGAATACCCAAACGGTGCAATGTCGGAGCACGGTTCAACAGTACCGGGTGTCCCTTCATCACATGTTCCAGAATATCCCAAATCACCGGTTCTTTGCGGTCAACGATTTTCTTTGCAGACTTAACAGTCTTTACGATACCACGTTCGATGAGTTTGCGGATAATAAACGGCTTGTACAATTCGGCAGCCATCAATTTAGGAATACCGCATTCACCCATTTTCAATTCCGGACCAACGACGATTACCGAACGAGCAGAGTAGTCAACACGTTTACCCAGCAAGTTCTGACGGAAACGTCCTTGTTTACCTTTCAAACTGTCAGACAATGACTTCAACGGACGGTTGGCGTCTGTCTTCACAGCACTTGACTTACGTGAGTTATCAAACAAAGAATCGACAGATTCCTGAAGCATACGTTTTTCATTACGCAAGATCACTTCGGGAGCCTTGATTTCAATCAGTCGTTTCAGACGGTTGTTACGGATAATCACACGACGATAAAGGTCGTTTAAGTCAGATGTAGCAAAACGGCCACCATCCAACGGAACCAATGGACGAAGTTCGGGCGGAATAACCGGAACAATACGTACGATCATCCATTCCGGTTTGTTACGTCCACGTGATGCACGGAACGATTCT
This sequence comes from Bacteroides luhongzhouii, assembly GCF_009193295.2. Classification (NCBI taxonomy): domain Bacteria; kingdom Pseudomonadati; phylum Bacteroidota; class Bacteroidia; order Bacteroidales; family Bacteroidaceae; genus Bacteroides; species Bacteroides luhongzhouii. The sequence goes on from NZ_CP059973.1 coordinate 676,471, forward strand.
ACTACCTGAAGACGTTTCAAAGCTTCGTTCTTACGTTGCTGAGACGCATCGTTACCGGCACGGTGACGCAATTCGTAAGATAAAGCATCCAGATCCAGACGAGCCAGCAAATCATAGATAGCTTCAGCACCCATCTTTGCAACAAATTTGTTCGGATCATTATCTTCAAGATATTGATTGTCTTTCGGAAGTGTATCCAGGATATCCAGATATTCTTCTTCAGAAAGCAAATCATATTCGGCTACGCCATCTTCAGCTTTCACACCCGGCTGAATAACAACATAACGTTCGTAGTATATAATCGAATCCAGTTTCTTTGTCGGTAATCCGAGCAAGTAACCGATTTTATTAGGAAGCGAACGGAAATACCAGATGTGAGCCACCGGCACAACCAGCTGGATATGTCCCATACGTTCACGGCGCACTTTCTTTTCAGTAACTTCCACACCACAACGGTCGCAGACGATACCTTTATAACGGATACGCTTATATTTACCGCAATGACATTCATAATCCTTGATAGGACCAAAGATGCGCTCGCAGAACAAACCGTCGCGTTCGGGTTTGTACGTACGGTAATTAATGGTTTCAGGCTTCAAAACTTCACCACTCGAATTCTCAAGGATTTCTTCCGGAGAAGCCAGACCAATTGAGATCTTCGAGAAATTACTTTTCGTCTTATTTTCTTTTCTAAAAGCCATACTCTATATAATTGAGATTTGATAATTGAATCATTGGAAATTGAAAAAAGTGCGGATGCCAACAGACCTTCATCGGTGTATTGACATCTCACATTCTTTCATTATTTTATTCTAGGTTGATACTCAAACCTAAACCTCTCAACTCGTGTAACAATACGTTCAAGGATTCCGGAATACCAGGTTGCGGCATCGGTTCACCTTTCACAATTGCTTCATAAGCCTTCGAACGTCCTACCACGTCATCAGATTTGATAGTCAAGATCTCTTGCAAGATATGAGCAGCGCCGAAACCTTCGAGTGCCCAAACCTCCATTTCTCCGAAACGCTGACCACCGAACTGAGCTTTACCACCAAGAGGTTGCTGAGTAATCAATGAGTACGGACCGATAGAACGAGCATGCATTTTATCTTCAACCATGTGGCCCAACTTCAACATGTAAGTTACACCCACAGTAGCTGCCTGGTCAAATTGCTCACCTGTACCACCATCACAAAGATAAGTCTTACAGTAACGGGGCAATCCTGCCTTGTCTGTCCACTGATCCAAATCCTCCATGGTAGCACCGTCGAAAATAGGAGTCGCGAATTTCACGCCCAAAGTTTTTCCGGCACGTCCGAGTACAGCTTCAAAAATCTGACCAATGTTCATACGAGAAGGCACACCCAACGGATTCAACACAATGTCAACCGGAGTACCATCTGACAAGAACGGCATATCTTCCTGACGAACAACACGGGATACAATACCCTTGTTACCGTGGCGACCTGCCATCTTATCACCCACACCAATCTTACGTTTCTTAGCAATATATACTTTTGCCATCTGGATAATACCAGCAGGAAGTTCATCACCAATCGTAATAGCAAACTTCTTACGTTTCAATTCAGCATCCAGCTCTTTGTATTTCTTAATGAAATTCATCACCAGATCACGAATCATACCGTTAATATGATCGTCGCTCGTCCAGTTGCTCAACTGAATAGAAGTAAAGTCAAGTGAATCAAAATCAGAAGCACTGAACTTAGATCCTTTAGCAATTACTTCCGCACCCAGATAGTCCTTCACACCTTGAGAAACCTTACCTTCAGTCAAAATCATCAGTTTCTTAACCAGGATACGTTTCAAGTCAGCTACCTTAGATTCAAATTCGTCATCAATCTTAGGCAACAATGCTTTATCGGCGAGTTTAGAGCTACGATTCTTAATCACACGTGAGAAAAGTTTCTTATCAATCACAACACCTTTCAAAGAAGGAGAAGCTTTCAAAGAAGCATCTTTCACGTCACCTGCTTTATCACCGAAGATAGCGCGAAGCAATTTTTCTTCCGGAGAAGGATCAGATTCACCCTTCGGCGTAATCTTACCAATCATGATATCACCCGGCTCGATACGAGCACCGATTCTTACGATACCATTTTCATCCAGATCTTTTGTAGCTTCTTCACTTACATTCGGGATATCAGAAGTCAACTCTTCCATACCACGTTTTGTTTCGCGAACTTCCAGAGAATATTCCTCTACATGAACCGAAGTCAACAAGTCTTCGCGTACCACACGTTCGTTCAATACGATAGCATCCTCATAGTTGTAACCCTTCCAAGGCATGTAAGCAACCAACAGGTTCTTACCCAATGCCAATTCACCTTTTTCAGTAGAATAGCCTTCAGTCAAGATATCACCTTTCTTCACACGCTGGCCCTTGTCACAAATCGGACGCAAGTCAATCGTCATGTTCTGGTTAGTCTTACGGAACTTAGGTATTCTATATTCCTTCAAAGCAGGTTCAAAACTTACAAATTCTTCGTCTTCCGTACGGTCATACAAAATACGGATAGTAGTAGCATCCACATAGTCAACCACACCATCGCCTTCTGCAGTAATCTGCGTACGAGAGTCTCTTACCAACTGACGTTCGATACCTGTACCTACGATCGGAGCTTCACTTCTCAACAAAGGAACCGCCTGGCGCATCATGTTCGATCCCATCAATGCACGGTTAGCATCATCATGTTCCAAGAATGGAATCAAAGAAGCTGCAATAGATGCGATCTGTTGAGGAGCAACGTCCATCAAGTCAACTTCAGATGGTTCTACAACCGGGAAATCTGCATCTTGACGAGACTTAACTCTATTAAGTACGAATGTACCATCGTCATTCAACGGAGCATTTCCCTGCGCAATAACCTTTTCTTCCTCTTCTTCAGCAGTCAGATAAATCAGACCGTTATCAGAAAGATCCACTTTTCCATTTTCCACCTTGCGGTAGGGAGTTTCAATGAATCCTAGCTCATTAATTTTAGCAAATACACACAATGAAGAAATCAAACCGATATTCGGACCTTCAGGAGTCTCAATCGGACAAAGACGACCATAGTGTGTGTAGTGAACGTCACGAACCTCAAATCCGGCACGTTCACGGGAAAGACCACCAGGACCAAGGGCAGACATACGACGTTTGTGCGTAATTTCAGCCAGCGGGTTTGTCTGGTCCATGAACTGAGACAATGCGTTTGTTCCAAAGAATGAGTTGATTACTGAAGAAATCGTCTTCGCATTAATCAAATCAATCGGAGTAAACACTTCATTGTCACGAACATTCATACGTTCACGAATCGTACGAGACATACGAGCCAGACCAACAGCAAACTGATTAGAAAGCTGTTCACCGACAGTACGTACACGACGGTTACTCAAGTGGTCAATATCATCCACATCTGCTTTTGAGTTTATCAACTCAATCAGATATTTGATGATTTCAATAATATCTTCCTTCGTGAGGACACGCACGTCCATATCAGTCGTCAGATTCAACTTTTTGTTGATTCTGTAACGACCTACATCACCAAGGTCATATCGTTTTTCTGAGAAGAACAAGTTGTTGATAACCTCCCTTGCACTTGCGTCATCAGCCGGATCGGCATTACGCAATTGACGGTAGATATACAACACAGCTTCTTTTTCCGAGTTACTCGGGTCCTTCTGCAAGGTATTATATATGATAGAGAAATCGGACTGATTCGGTTCATCCTTATGTAAAAGGATGTTCTGAACTCCCGACTCCAAAATTTCATCAATATGTACCTCTTCCAGTACGGTTTCACGGTCGATAATAACTTCGTTACGCTCAATAGAAACCACTTCACCGGTATCTTCATCAACGAAATCTTCAATCCATGTTTTCAAGACACGTGCAGCCAGTTTACGACCTAACACCTTCTTCAGATTTGTCTTGTTAACCTTCACATCTTCTGCAAGGTTGAAAATCTCAAGAATATCTTTGTCATTCTCGAAGCCAATTGCACGCAACAATGTAGTTACCGGCAATTTCTTCTTACGGTCGATGTATGCGTACATCACATTATTGATGTCAGTAGCAAACTCAATCCACGAACCCTTAAACGGAATAATACGAGCCGAATAAAGTTTCGTACCATTGGCATGTACACTCTGACCGAAGAACACACCCGGAGAACGGTGAAGCTGTGACACAACTACGCGTTCGGCACCGTTAATGACGAAAGTAGCCTTATCAGTCATATAAGGAATCGGGCCGAGGAATACGTCCTGAATCACTGTATCAAAATCCTCATGATCGGGGTCCGTACAGTAAAGCTTAAGTTTCGCTTTTAAGGGAACACTATAAGTAAGCCCACGCTCTATACAATCATCAATGGTATAGCGCGGCGGATCAATATAATAGTCCAGAAACTCAAGAACAAAATTGTTTCTTGTATCGGCAATAGGGAAGTTTTCAGCAAATACTTTATACAATCCCTCATTCTTGCGCTTTTCAGGTGGGGTATCTAATTGTAGAAAGTCTTGGAATGACTTCAATTGTACTTCCAGGAAATCCGGGTATTCTAGCGGATTCTTAGTCGAAGCAAAATTAACTCTTTGATTTACAGTATTTGAAGACATCTGTCAATGAATTTGGAGAACTTAATTTGAAATATATACACAAAAAGGTTAAGAATCCTCTTGTGAAGGATTCCTAACCGAATTACCTGATTACCAGGCCAATGTTATTTAAGTTCAACTTCAGCTCCAGCTTCTTCCAATGTTTTCTTCAATGATTCTGCTTCGTCTTTAGCCAAACCTTCTTTTACTGTGCTAGGAGCACCGTCTACCAAGTCTTTAGCTTCTTTCAAACCAAGACCACAAGCTTCCTTAACGGCCTTAACTACTTGAAGTTTAGCTGCACCAGCGCTCTTCAATACTACGTCGAAAGAAGTTTTTTCTTCTGCGGCAGCAGCACCAGCTGCAGGACCAGCAGCAACAGCTACAGCTGCAGCAGCAGGTTCAATACCGTATTCTTCTTTAAGGATAGTTGCAAGTTCATTAACTTCTTTTACTGTCAAGTTAACTAATTGTTCTGCAAAAGCTTTCAAATCTGCCATTTTTTGTATGATTTTAATTGTTTAAATACTTTGTTGATTTTTGAAAATTATTCGGGACGTTCACCAAGAGTCTTGAGAACTCCGTGAAGGGTGTTACCACCTGATTGAAGAGCAGAAATAACATTCTTGGCCGGAGATTGCAACAGGGCAACGATATCGGCGATAACTTCATTCTTACTCTTGATTGAAACGAGAGCATCCAATTGATCAGCACCAATGTAGAAGCTTTCTTCTGCATATGCAGCTTTCAGTCCGGGAATACCGTCTTTCGCTTTGTCTTTGATTAACTTAGCAGGAACGTTTGCAGTATTGCTAAACATAACAGCAGTAGTACCTTTCAAAGAACCGTAAAGAGGTGAGAAGTCTTCTTCCAAGCTTTCAAGTGCTTTGTGAAGCAGCGTGTTTTTAACCAACATCAATTTGATGTCTGATTTAAAACAATCTCTTCTCAATGCACTGGTAGCAGCAGCGTTCATAGCTGTAACGTCTACCAAGTAGAAGTGACCATATTCCTTTACTGTAGCAGCAATTTGCTCTATAATCGTACTTTTATCTTCCTTTCTCATTATTTCTCTGTTTTATTAGATTTCATCCACTGATTTCGGGTCGATTTTAATACCCGCACTCATTGTACTAGAAAGATAAATACTCTTAATATATGTACCCTTTGCTGCGGTCGGTTTCAGTTTGTTCAGAGTAGAGATGAACTCTTTCGCGTTATCGCGAATCTGATCAGGACTGAATGATACCTTACCGATAGAAGTGTGAACGATACCGCTCTTATCAACTTTAAAGTCAATTTTACCTTGTTTTACTTCTTTTACAGCCTTAGCAACATCCATAGTTACAGTACCACTCTTAGGGTTCGGCATCAATCCACGAGGACCGAGTACACGACCGAGCGCACCAATTTTACCCATGATAGATGGCATAGTGATGATTACATCAATATCAGTCCATCCACCTTTGATCTTTTCAATATATTCGTCAAGACCAACGTAGTCAGCACCAGCTTCTTTTGCAGCAGCTTCAGCATCCGGTGTACAAAGTACCAATACACGTACTTCTTTACCAGTACCATGAGGAAGTGAAACAACACCTCTCACCATCTGGTTAGCTTTACGTGGATCAACACCTAAACGTACATCAATATCCAGTGAAGCATCAAACTTAGTAAAAGTGATTTCTTTTACCAAAGATGCAGCTTCTTTCAGTGAGTATGCTTTCCCTGCTTCAATCTTTTCTGCAGCTAACTTTTGATTTTTTGTCAGTTTACCCATTACAATTGAAGTTTATTAATTATTAACCGGGAACTCCCCTTTTACAGCGATACCCATACTTCTAGCTGTACCTGCAACCATTCTCATGGCAGCTTCCACAGTAAAACAGTTTAAGTCAACCATTTTGTCCTGAGCAATCGTACGAACCTGTTCCCAAGTAAGCTCGGCAACTTTCTTACGGTTAGGCTCAGCAGAACCACTCTTTACCTTAGCTACTTCAAGTAATTGAATAGCAACGGGAGGAGTCTTGATTACAAAATCGAAAGACTTATCTGCGTAGTAAGTAATGATAACAGGTAAAATCTTACCTGCTTTGTCTTGGGTTCTGGCATTGAATTGCTTGCAAAATTCCATGATATTAATACCCTTAGAACCCAAAGCAGGTCCAACGGGAGGTGATGGATTTGCAGCGCCTCCTTTAATCTGTAACTTGATTAGTCCAGCAACTTCTTTAGCCATTTTTTTATTGATTTATATATAAACATTAAACGAAGAACAACAACAGCGTAACAATTCCGCGTTATTCCTTTTCCACTTGCATAAAGCCCAATTCAAGCGGCGTTTTGCGCCCGAATATCTTTACCATGACCTTTAGTTTCTTTTTTTCACTATTCACTTCTTCAATGATGCCACTGAATCCGCTGAAAGGTCCAAAAGTAACTTTTACAGTTTCTCCCACTACATACGGAATATTGAGCTCTTCACCCGTTTCCTGCAGTTCGTCCACTGTACCAAGTATACGATTCACTTCTGATTGTCTGAGAGGCACCGGTTTTTCGGAACCACCTAAAAAGCCTATCACATTCGGAGTATTGCGCAGGTGATGAGCGACCTCACCAACCAAAGCAGCCTCCACTAAAACGTAGCCAGGAAGATAACTTCTTTCCTTCACAATTTTTTTACCATTGCGAACCTGGTAAACTTTTTCAGTAGGAATCAATACCTGAGATACATATTCACCAAGGTCACTGTTCTTAAGATCAGCTTCAAGATATTCCTTTACCTTAGCTTCTTTTCCACTAATAGCACGCAGAACGTACCATTTCTTTTCAATCTCAGCCATTTTCAATTCCTAATTTTTTAATGTGGATAAACGATTTTTTCCATGAAGTTCTGGAAACAGACATCCATACCCCATACTACCAATGCAATAAGCAGGGAAGCATATAAAACAACTACTGCACTGTTAGCAAGTTCAGAATACGTAGGCCACGATACTTTATGTACAAGTTCGTCGTAAGATTCTTTAATATAAGCTATTACCTTTTTCATTTCAATAATATTAGCACGGGAGGAGAGGCTCGAACTCCCGACACCCGGTTTTGGAGACCGGTGCTCTACCAACTGAGCTACTCCCGTGTGTACATAATCAGTTCCCGATGGAAAACCGGGAACTGATTAATTATTGTGTATTAGTCGATAATTTCAGTAATCTGACCAGCACCTACCGTACGTCCACCTTCGCGGATAGCGAAACGAAGACCCGGGTTCAATGCTACTGGGTAGATCAACTCAACTGTAATAGTTACGTTATCACCCGGCATTACCATTTCTGTTCCTTCCGGCAAAGTGATTTCACCTGTACAGTCCATAGTACGCAAGTAGAACTGAGGACGGTATTTGTTGTGGAACGGAGTGTGACGACCACCTTCTTCTTTCTTCAAGATATAAACCTCAGCTTTGAATTTAGAGTGCGGTTTAATCTGACCCGGTTTACAAAGAACCATACCACGTTTGATTTCGTTCTTGTCAATACCACGGAGCAAAAGACCTACGTTATCACCAGCTTCACCTTGATCCAACAGTTTGCGGAACATTTCAACACCAGTTACAACTGATTTCTTATCTTCACCTAAACCAAGGATTTCGATTTCATCACCAACGTGGATAACACCAGTTTCGATACGACCTGTTGCTACAGTACCACGACCTGTGATAGAGAACACGTCTTCAACCGGCATCAAGAATGGTTTATCAACATCGCGCGGAGGCAGTGGAATCCAGTTATCAACTGCATCCATCAGTTCCATAACTTTATCTTCCCATTTTTCAACACCGTTCAATGCGCCAAGAGCAGAACCACGGATGATAGGAGTATTGTCACCATCGAAATCATAGAATGAAAGAAGTTCTCTCATTTCCATTTCAACGAGTTCCAACATTTCTTCGTCGTCTACCATATCGCACTTGTTCAAGAATACAACCAGACGAGGTACGTTTACCTGACGAGCCAACAGGATGTGTTCGCGAGTTTGAGGCATCGGACCATCAGTTGCAGCACAAACGATGATAGCACCGTCCATCTGAGCAGCACCAGTTACCATGTTCTTTACGTAGTCGGCGTGACCCGGGCAGTCTACGTGTGCATAGTGACGGTTAGCTGTTTGATATTCAACGTGAGAAGTATTGATAGTAATACCTCTTTCTTTTTCTTCAGGAGCGTTGTCGATAGAATCGAAAGAACGCAATTCTGAAAGACCTTTCTTTGCCAACACAGTAGTGATAGCAGCTGTCAACGTTGTCTTACCGTGGTCTACGTGACCGATTGTACCAATGTTTACGTGCGGTTTGGTACGTTCAAATTTCTCTTTAGCCATAGCTTTACTTGTTATTTATTTGATTAATAATCAGCATTTACATCCTTTATGAGCTGTTACCGGGATTTGAACCCGGGACCTCTTCCTTACCAAGGAAGTGCTCTACCACTGAGCTATAACAGCAAGAAAAGAGAGCGGAAGACGGGGCTCAAACCCGCGACCCTCAGCTTGGAAGGCTAATGCTCTATCAACTGAGCTACTTCCGCATTCTTGCCAAAGTTGTCACTCTGATTGTGGGCAAAGATGGATTCGAACCACCGAAGGCGTAAGCCAGCAGATTTACAGTCTGCCCCATTTGGCCACTCTGGTATTTGCCCTTTTCTAAATCAAGAAATTGAAGAACTATTTTCAAACAATATGATAAAGACAGATGTTCTATCTTTGTTCTTCGGTTTCTTTTTGAGCCTCTTGTCGGATTCGAACCAACGACCCCGAGATTACAAATCACGTGCTCTGGCCAACTGAGCTAAAGAGGCAAACTTACTAAAAAAATGCAACCGCCACGTTCTAACGCGAGCGAAACGGCTGCAAATTTAGTTATTTATTTCTTTCCCGCAAAATATTTGGGATTTTTTTATTTACTACGTTGCTTTTCCTTGTATTTAACCAGCTGTTTCCCGAGCGCTTCCACATCCAAATCAATTGCTTCTTCAAATGTATCACATACTTTGCTTGCATAAAACTCTCCATTTGGGATCAATATTTTAATGCCCGCTTCCTTGTTTTCAGCAACTTCTGGTTTAACTACCTTTAATGACACCTCTACTTTCTTTATATCTTCGTAATATTTTTCCAACTTGGACACTTTCTTCTGAATAAATGCCTGCAATTGCTCCGACGCATCAAAGTGAATTGATTGAATTCTAATATCCATACTTACCTCCTTTTTTTTAAGCTCTTGGATGAGCTTGTTTATACACTTTTTTAAGTTCTTCAAATGTGGCATGTGTGTAGATCTCGGTAGTTGTTATGCTCTCGTGACCCAAAAGTTCTTTTACCGCCCCCAATTCTGCTTCATTGTTCAGCATTGTGGTAGCAAAAGTATGCCTCAACACGTGAGGACTCTTTTTCTTCAACGTCGCCACCTTTGACAGGTTCCGTTTCACTAAATTATAGACTAGATTCTTGTAAAGCCGTTCACCGTTCTCTCTAATAAAGAAAGCATCCGACCTTTCCGGAATCATTTCGTTTCTTACATTAATATACTCAAGCATCAACTCCCGCAGTTCGTCACCAAACGGAATCAGCCGTTGCTTGTTTCTTTTCCCGGTCACTTTTAGAAGAGAGCCCGAAAAATCTACATCCTTATCGTCCAAGCCTATCAGTTCCGAAAGCCTTATGCCGGTAGCATAAAACACTTCAATAATCAACCGATCCCGACAGCCTTTAAATCCTTCACCAAAGTCCGTTTCATCCAACAACCGATTCATTTCGTTCTCTTTTAAGAACACAGGTAACGGCTTTTTGTTTTTAGGCCCTTTTATTTTACGTAAAGGATCTATAGTCGTTTCTCCCTGCCTCAAGAGATACTTGTAAAACGTTCGGAGTGAACTTAGCTTACGATTTACAGAAGTTGAGGTATATCCTTTATCCATCAATGAAACAATCCATTCACGAATCAGTTCCGCCTCGACCTCTAACGGATTAAATTTTCCATACTCTTCCTGAGCAAACTCCTGCAGTTGCTTTATATCTTCACCGTACGCAAGAACGGTTTTTTCAGAATAGTTCCGCTCATACTGGAGATAATCAAGAAAAGATTCTATCAACATAATATCGCTACATCTAAAATCGTGCAACGAATGTATGAAAAGAATTCAATAATTCAAAGGAATTTACGAATTATTAATCTTCTACTTGCTGAAGTTGTTGTACATAAACTGCACGTTCTTTCTTAAGTCTTTTAGTTACAGACGGTTTGTCAAACTGTTGTCTGCTTCTCAACTCTTTTACAATGCCAGTCTTTTCAAATTTTCTTTTGAACTTCTTCAGCGCTTTTTCAATGTTTTCGCCTTCTTTTACAGGTACTACAATCATTTTGTTACTATTAATATGTTATGATTAAAAAATTCCGCAGTCAAATTGCGCCGCAAAATTACACATACTTTCTTTATTCACAAAACTTTCGGCAAATATTTCTCAAAAACTATTCATAAACAAGTCATTAAACGCAGAAAGTTAGTACCTTTGAAACACTTACATGTCTATAATAATATAATAAAGTATGAAACAGAGCATAAAAGAGCGAGTGCATGCACTGCGCATGACCTTTCATCCCAATTCTATCAAAGCGTTCATTATTCCCAGCACCGACCCTCATCTTAGCGAATATGTGGCTCCCCACTGGATGTCACGCGAGTGGATTTCCGGTTTTACAGGTTCTGCCGGAACAGCGGTTATCCTGATGGACAAAGCAGGATTATGGACCGATTCACGTTACTTTTTACAAGCTACGGAGGAATTGGAGGGCAGCGGCATTACATTATATAAAGAGATGTTGCCGGAAACTCCCAGTATTACAGAATTTCTCTGCCAACACTTAAAACCCGGAGAATCTGTAAGTATTGATGGGAAAATGTTCTCTGTGCAACAGGTCGAACAGATGAAAGAAGAACTGGCAGTACATCAGTTACAGGTCGACATATTTGGAGATCCATTGAGAAGCATTTGGAAAGACCGTCCTGCCATGCCTGATTCTCCTGCCTTTATTCATGATATCAAATATGCAGGAAAAAGCTGTGAAGAGAAAATATCCGCCATCCGTGCGGAGTTAAAAAAGAAAGGTGTCTATGCTTTATTCATATCCGCGCTCGACGAGATCGCATGGACTCTCAATTTACGAGGAAACGATGTACATTGCAATCCGGTTATAGTAAGTTACCTATTAATCACACAGGATGAAGTGACTTATTTTATCTCACCGGAGAAAGTGACGGCAGAGGTAGAGACTTATCTAAAGGAGCGACAGATTGGAGTACAGAAGTATGATGAGGTAGAGATATTCCTAAATTCTTTCCCGGGAAAAAACATTCTGATTGACCCACGAAAAACGAATTATTCTATTTATTCATCCATTAACCCGCAATGTTCTATTCTTCGTGGCGAGTCGCCTGTCGCATTATTGAAAGCGATTCGCAATGAGCAGGAAATTGCCGGCATCCATTCTGCCATGCAACGGGATGGAGTAGCACTTGTTAAATTCCTCAAATGGCTGGAAGAATCCGTACCTACCGAAAAAGAGACAGAATTAAGTATAGATAAAAAGCTGCATGAGTTTAGAGCTGCACAGCCTCTCTACATGGGAGAAAGTTTCGACACGATCGCAGGATATAAAGAGCACGGGGCAATCGTACATTATTCGGCTACCCCGGAAAGCGACGCAACTCTTCAGTCCAGAGGATTTTTACTCTTAGATTCAGGAGCCCAATATCTGGACGGAACCACTGACATCACCCGGACCATTGCCTTAGGTGAACTTACAGAAGAAGAAAAAACGGACTATACTCTTATATTAAAAGGACACATCGCGTTGGCTATGGCTAAATTCCCTGCCGGAACCCGTGGAGCCCAGCTCGATGTACTAGCCCGTATGCCTATCTGGAAACACAGAATGAATTTTCTTCATGGCACAGGACATGGCGTCGGACATTTCCTGAGTGTACACGAAGGTCCACAAAGCATTCGCATGAATGAGAATCCTGTCATTTTGCAGCCCGGTATGGTTACCTCCAATGAGCCTGGCGTTTATAAAGCAGGCAGTCACGGGATACGTACGGAAAACCTGACGTTGGTTTGCAAAGATGGAGAGGGAATGTTTGGAGAATATCTTAAGTTTGAAACTATCACTTTATGCCCAATCTGTAAAAAAGGGATCATCAAGGAGATGCTGACAAATGAAGAAATTGAATGGTTAAACAATTACCATCAGACTGTCTACGAGAAGTTGTCACCGGATCTTAACGAAGAAGAAAAAGTTTGGTTACAAGAGGCAACTGCTTCCCTTTAAAAAGAACTTGTCTGACACCCGGGTGTCAAGCATACCAACACCCGGGTGTCAGACTGCTCAAGACCCGGGTCTCATACATCACGACACCCGGGTGTCGTACAACATAGAACTGCATTAAATAAAAAACTTTATTAGAAACAAATATTATATGGCTTTAATTAAATCAGTACGGGGTTTTACTCCCGAAATCGGAGAAAACTGCTTCCTCGCAGATAATGCAACTATTATAGGAGATGTAAAAATAGGAAATGATTGTAGCATTTGGTTTAATACGGTATTAAGAGGTGACGTCAACTCCATACGAATCGGCAATGGTGTCAACATTCAGGATGGAAGTGTCTTGCATACGTTATATCAGAAATCGACTATTGAAATTGGCGATCACGTATCCGTAGGGCATAATGTTACCATTCATGGGGCGACCATCAAAAATTATGCATTGGTAGGGATGGGGTCAACCGTCCTGGATCACGTCGTAGTTGGCGAAGGAGCAATCGTTGCCGCCGGTTCGCTGGTATTAAGCAATACCATCATTGAGCCGGGAAGCATTTGGGGAGGGGTACCCGCGAAATTCATTAAAAAGGTAGATCCTGAACAAGCCAAAGAACTGAATCAGAAGATTGCTCACAATTATTTGATGTACTCACAATGGTATAAGGAATAACATTAAGTAAAACCGAAAACTAAACTTCGTTCCTCCTTTCTCTTATGTTTTTAAGAAAAAGGGGGAACGTTTTTTTTCAGATCTCCATTGACACTTCAATAGCCACATTAATAAAACAAACCATTTACAAACACTTACCATAAGATTCATACTACTAAAACTAATCATCATTGATTCCTAAAATCTATATTCATATTATTTAACCATCTGAAAATAGATATATTACGAATTATTCGTAGATTTGTAAAGCATTAAATCCGGGCAGTGAACCAACAAACACTTATTCATTATGAAAATTAAACTACTACTTACAATTCTTTTATTGGCAGAAACAATAACCGCCAATGCACAAAACGCAGAAAAAGAATATTTAAAGAAAGTACTTACCAATTTAGAAAAGATTGAATCTGCAACCTACTATGTCACCAACGAAAGCTGGCAACCTGGTGATTCAACCGCATTATCTACCTTGCACGGCTTCATTAAAGAGTACGATAATCCAATGGACTCAACCATAGGAGCAAGTTATGTTTCACTAGATGCCAATGATACAACAAAACTGGAATTTTGTTATGACGGCAACATAAGAGCATTACCTTATCACGAAAATAAGAAATTAGCAATTGATGATTTCACATTCAAACCACTTCCTTTCAGGCTAGTAAGTCCTCCATTCTTCAATCACGCAAAGAATATCATCAGATATGCACTTACCACTAAGGATCATATTGTAACAGAGTTGAAAGATGAGGGTGATAATTATTATTTTAAATTAGTCATTGATGAGAATCAACAGGTTGAGTTCTTTGGAAAAGCTTATCACATGCCACTTCCTCCATTCGATATCGGCAGTACAGCTTCTATTTATGAGTTATGGATCAACAAATCGAATGACCTGCCTTATAAAAAACGGAGAGAGATGTCGCATGATATTTCCGTTTCAACTTGCTCAAATCTTGCAATCAATAGACACACAATTTACGACTTTAACGCGTCTGATTATTTCCCCAAAGATTATGAGATAGTAAAATACAGCGACCTCTACAAGAAAAAAGCAGAACCAACAGCATCCAGTCTTATAGGAAAAAAAGCTCCCGGCTGGATATTAGAAAATATAGAAGCACAGCCGGTATCATTAGCCGACTACAAAAGCAAAATCATACTAATCAACTTCACAGGCATTGGTTGTGGTGCCTGTCAGGCAGCCATCCCCTTCTTGAAACAGCTAAAAGAATCATTCACCAGTGAAGAGTTTGAGCTGATTGCAATAGAATCCTGGAGCCGTAAAGTATCTGCTATCCGAAATTACGCAAAGCGAAAGGAATTGAATTATACCATTCTGAATGCAACAAATGAGGTTATCAAACAATATCAGACCGGTGGTGCCGCACCTTACTTTTTCATAGTAGACCAAGAACGAATCATACGAAAAGTAATCAGAGGTTATAGTAATGAGAATACAGATAAAGAAATAATAAATGCAATAAAAGAACTACTATGAACATGAACAGACTATTTACTTGTCTTTGTTTGTCCTTGTTATTCAACCTGGCACAAGCACAATTACCCATCCCCGAATATCAGAAGGGAAAGGCCATTTTAAGTGGCACAATCGCCAATTACCATCCGAATAATAATCTGATATTCAAGATCGGAGCTCCCAATATCGTGATGGGAACAGCCGAAACTCTTTATCCGACTGTTGAGTCAGACGGAAGCTTTACTATTAATATTCCTCTCTACCATCATACACAAGTACGAATGATGATAGGAAATGCTGATTTAGTCATTCTGCTAAGTCCCGAAAAAGAAACAAATGTAGCTATCAATCTAAGTAATCCACCAGAAAAACAGTTTGTATTTAGCGGTCAATATGCTACCATTAACAATGAATGGTGCCAACCGGAACTGATAACAAAGATACCACCTGTTTATAGTGATGGCGACCTATTGGATTCCATTGTAGGCATTAGTGCCAATGAATTCAAAAAACGATGTATCAACCAATACAAACGATATGTAACGCACAACAACGCACAGTTACAATTCAGCGAAGACACTCGCACACTCGCCAATCTCTCATGCGCATTTGATTGCCTGGAAAATCTACAGGCCACCCACTATTGCTTGCAAACTGCTTATCAAAAGAAGGAAAACATTACGCGGGAACAAGCTTTTGCTGCTTTTCTTGATGTATATTTGCCCGATGATTTCCACAATTATTTGAAGGATTTCCCAGTCAATCACCCTTTAGCACTCTATTGTTATAATTACCGCAATGTAGTCATGGATTTATATGATACCCACAAAGACCCACTTGCTTACGAAAAAAATCTATTGAAAAATGCACCACTCACTAAAGAGGAACAGACACTTATCCATCAATATGAAACGGCTTTCAAAGCAGGTATCTCCTTTCAGCAAGAAAGCGAGCTAATGGCACTTAGTGCAAAATACTTCAAAGAAAATGACCAATTCAGATGGGAGTCATTCTCCAAAGCTAAAGAACGTCTTAGTAATATCATACAAGACAGCACAAGTTTAATAGTTGACTACATACGGGCAATCTATATGCGTTCCAGTTTTTACAATTTACAACCTCTGACACCCCGACAAGAGCTCATGGCTTCGGAAATTACCAATCCTATTTTCTTAGGTATCATTCAAGACATGAACCGCCAGATGCAACCCCGACAGCAAACGATAACAAAGAAATTCACTATTTGCGAAGCACCACAAGTTCCGGAAAAGGAACTGTTGACTGCTCTCATTACCCGCCACAAAGGGAAGGTACAGTTTATCGACTTTTGGGCTACCTGGTGCGGTGGCTGCCGGCAAATCATCAAGGAATATGAACCACTAAAGAAAGAAATAGGTGAAGACAAAGTTGCTTTCATTTACCTCACAGGCCCCAGTTCTATAAAAAAGACTTGGGATATACTAATACAAGACATTGCCGGAGAACATTACTGGCTGAACAAAGAACAGTGGGGTTATCTTTGAAATCATTTTCAGATGACGGGATTACCGATGTACCTGATAATAGATAAAAAAGGAAATATCGCAAAACAATTCACCCACGTAACAGCCAAAGAGTTGAAAGAGTTGCTAGAGTTAGAAGTCAACAGATAAGGTGCCTAGCTACAAATGCAGGAAACAGGTTCTTCGTCAAATCTGGTGAAAAGTTGTCCTCTATTCATTTATATAATTCAGTAGATGCCTGTTTTTTCTTATCAAAGCAATCAAAAAAAAGAATAAATATCAACTTGGAAATAAAAAGATAAAGAATTTATCACCCAATTTGACAAAGAGCCGAAAGCAATGAGAAGTGTGCCAAAACTCCTTAATAAACAAAGAATCACCTTTACCACAGATAATTGTGATAAAGGTGATTCTTTGTTTATTAAGGTTTTGTATTGCCCTCTTATATCGAATTCACATTGATCTACACTACATATTTAGAAATTAATCATGTGCATTATCTTCTCTGTAGCACCGGCATTACTAGTCACATAATAACCTGCATTTGTTCCTGTTTCACGCAAGAACAATTCATCCGTCAGGAAACGATCCAGTAAAGTTTTCAGTTCATCATAATCTTTGATAGAATAAGCGCCTTTTGCTTCGAGCAATTGAACGGCTTCCATAAATTTCTGATACTTCGGTCCGAAAATCACCGGAATACCATATACAGCCGCTTCCAATGTGTTATGAATACCGACTCCGAAGCCACCACCGATATAAGCTATTTCGCCATAACGGTAAATAGAAGACAGCAGTCCGAAGCAGTCTATAATAAGACAATCCGCTTTCAATACATTCCTTTCGTCGGCACGAGTATAGCGCACATACGGACGTTTCAATTTACTGATGATTTCAACCAAGTGATTCTCGTCGATCACATGCGGAGCAATAATCAGTTTCATTTCCGGATGATTATTGAAATATTCGAGGAATAAGTCTTCGTCAGGTCCCCATGAACTTCCGGCAACAAAAGTGAAGGAATTGTTTCCTTTAAATTTCTCCACCAACGGGAGCTCTTTCGCTTCTTCACGGATTTGCAATACGCGGTCAAAGCGGGTATCTCCCACTACGGTCACACGGCTGATACCGATTTTCGACAAATAACGTTTGGATGCCTCATTCTGAACAAACAGATGATCGAAATCTTTCAATACATTGCGATAAGTTCCACCGTACCATTTAAAGAATATTTGCTCGCGGCGGAAGATAGACGATACACTATATACCGGAATACGACGTTTGTGAAGTTCATCCAGATAATTCTTCCAAAACTCATATTTGATAAAGAACGCCATGCAAGGATTTGCAATATCCAGGAACTTCTTCACATTCCGCGGTTTATCAAACGGCAGATAGCAGACAATATCCGCCCCCCGGTAATGCTTACGCACTTCGTAACCGGAAGGAGAGAAAAATGTCAGCAATATCTTATAGTTAGGATACTTCGCACGAATCATTTCTATCAGAGGACGTCCTTGTTCAAACTCCCCCAGTGAAGCAGCGTGAAACCAAATATACTGTTCCCCTTTCTCCACTTGCTGCCGCAGGAGTTCATACACCACCCAATGCCCTTTCATCATCTTTCGAGGCTTACGGCTAAACGGAGCAGCCAAATGGACGATAAAGTCATAAATGACTATTGCCAGGTCGTAAAGCATAGTACTGTGCCGATTACTTCAAAATCTCTACAGCCCGCTTCATACGAGCCACTGTCTCTTCTTTACCCAATACCCAAGAAATGTCGAACATGTGTGGTCCTTTTCCTTCACCGACCAATGTCAGACGGAAAGCATTCATGATATTACCCGTATGGTAACCCATCTTTTCAATCCAGTCCATAACGACTTTTTCCTGTCCTTCAATACTAAAGTCTTCAATGCCGGCAATCACCTCTGCCAATTCGGTCATACATTTTGCAGAGTCTTCTTTCCAACGTTTCTTCACCGTCTTTTCATCATATTCGGTAGGAGCAACGAAGAAGAAGCTACATACGTCCCACAGTTCTTTAATGAAACTTACACGATCTTTCATCATGCCAACCACAGTTACTACCTTTTCAAAAGGAGCTTCCACCCCATGTTCTTTCAGGAAAGGCAAAAACAGTTCCGCAATTTCTTCGTTAGGTTTCTGCTGTATATATTGATGGTTGAACCATATTCCTTTTTTAAAGTCGAACTTGGCACCCGACTTGCTACAACGGTGAAGATCAAACAATTTAATCAATTCGTCCATTGACATCACTTCCTGGTCATTGCCCGGATTCCATCCCAATAAAGCCAGGAAATTAATCACCGCTTCCGGCAAATAACCCGATTCACGATAACCTGAAGAGATTTCTCCCGATTTCGGATCGTGCCATTCCAATGGGAATACAGGGAATCCGAGACGGTCACCGTCACGTTTGCTTAATTTTCCATTGCCTTCCGGTTTCAGCAATAAAGGCAGGTGAGCAAATTCCGGCATTGTATCTTCCCACCCGAAAGCACGGTACAATAACACATGCAAAGGAGCGGAAGGCAACCATTCTTCACCACGAATCACGTGAGAAACTTCCATCAAATGGTCGTCCACTATATTTGCCAGATGGTAAGTAGGCAGTTCATCAGCCGATTTATAAAGCACTTTATCATCCAGAATAGATGAGTTGATAATTACTTCGCCACGAATCATGTCATTCACATGTACGTCTTCATTCGGTTCAATTTTGAAACGAACGACGTATTGTTTGCCTTCAGCAATCAGTGCATCCACTTCTTCCTTCGGCATGGTTAATGAGTTGCGCATCATTCCGCGAGTAGATGCGTCATATTGGAAGTTAGCAATTTCGGCACGCTTAGCGTCCAGTTCCTCCGGAGTATCAAAAGCGATGTATGCTTTTCCATTTTCCAGCAAAATCCGCACATATTTCTTGTAGATTTCGCGGCGCTCCGACTGACGGTACGGACCACACTCACCACCGAAACTCACTCCTTCATCAAAGTGGATACCCAACCACTTAAAAGATTCGAGTATATACTCTTCCGCTCCCGGAACAAACCGGTTAGAGTCAGTATCTTCAATACGAAATATCAAGTCTCCGCCGTGTTGACGTGCAAATAGATAATTATACAAAGCTGTACGCACACCACCGATGTGCAATGCTCCCGTAGGACTTGGAGCAAAACGAACTCTTACTTTTCTTTCTGCCATAATTTGGGTTAGTATAGGTAAATCGTGGCAAAATTAAACCTTTTTTTCCACACTATTGTTTTTTTTTGTACTTTTCGCAAAAATTTCAGTGGATATGGAACATTTGAAGAAGAAAAAAAGTTTTTCATGGAGAGATTTACTATATAAATCACTGCTATTTGTGAGCACTGTGACGCTAATTGTCTATTTCCTGCCACGTGACGGAAAATTCAATTACCAGTTTGATATCAATAAGCCTTGGAAATACGGGCAGCTAATAGCTACTTTCGACTTTCCTATTTATAAAGACGACGCGGTAGTCAAAAGAGAACAGGACAGTCTGATGGCTTTCTTCCAGCCATACTATCAATTGAATAAAGAAATTGAGAAAGACGCAATCGCCAAGTTGAAAGAGAATTACCACACTAATCTGAAAGGTATTCTTCCTTCCATCGATTATTTGCGGTACATCGAGCGTACCTTAAAAGAAATCTATCAGGCTGGTATCGTATCGACAGAGAATATACAGCAACTTCAAAAAGACAGCACTTCATCCGTCATGGTGATTGACGACAAACTAGCCAACCCGCAGGCCACCGGAAACATTTACACGGTAAAGAAAGCGTATGAACACCTGTTGACAGCTGACTCGACCCATTTCAACCGGGAAGTATTAAGACAATGCGCGCTGAACGAATACATTACTCCCAACCTCACTTTTGACGAAGAACGCACCCAGACCGCCAAAGAGGAGATATTAAATAATTATTCTTGGGCAAACGGACTGGTAGTCAGCGGGCAGAAGATTATTGACCGTGGAGAAATCATTAGTCCGCAGACCTATAACATCCTCGAATCATTGCGCAAAGAATCCATCAAACGCAACAAGTCTATGGGACAAAACCGTTTGATTCTCGGTGGTCAGATTCTGTTTGTGGGCATGTTGATGCTTTGTTTCATGCTCTATCTCGATTTATTCCGGAAAGACTATTATCAGCGGAAAGGCAGTCTGTCGCTACTATTCACCCTGATTGTGTTCTACAGCGTCATAACGGCTTTCATGGTGACACATAATATATTTAATGTGTACATCATCCCCTATGCGATGCTACCGATTATCATTCGTGTCTTTCTTGACTCAAGAACCGCTTTCCTGACGCATGTCATCACTATATTGATATGCTCCATCTCCTTGCGCTTCCCTCATGAGTTTATTCTAACGCAGTTAGCGGCCGGATTAGTGGCGATATTCAGCCTAAGGGAACTATCGCAGAGATCCCAGCTTTTCCGAACGGCCTTATTAGTGATACTGACTTATGCAGCCATTTATTTCGCTTTCGAACTGATGACGGAGAATGGTCTTTCCACCGACTTTTCGAAGTTGAACATACGCATGTACACTTACTTCATCATTAACGGAATCCTGTTATTATTCACTTATCCTTTATTATTCTTATTGGAAAAGACTTTCGGATTTACTTCCAATGTAACTTTGGTGGAACTTTCTAATATCAATAACGATCTTTTGCGGCAGATGTCTGAAACGGTTCCCGGAACCTTCCAACATTCCATGCAGGTGGCTAATCTGGCAGCCGAAGCCGCCATCCGGATTGGAGCAAAAAGTCAGTTAGTACGTACGGGAGCTTTATATCACGATATCGGGAAGATGGAAAATCCGGCTTTCTTTACGGAAAATCAGTCGGGAGGGGTTAATCCGCATAAGAATCTGAATTACGAACAAAGTGCACAGGTCGTTATCAGTCATGTGACGGATGGATTGAAGCTGGCGGATAAACACAATCTGCCTAAAGCGGTCAAAGATTTTATTAGTACCCACCACGGACGGGGAAAAACTAAATATTTCTATATTTCCTGGAAAAACGAGCATCCGGACGAAGAGCCGAATGAAGAATTATTCACTTATCCCGGTCCGAATCCGTTTACCAAAGAGCAGGCTATCCTGATGATGGCAGATGCCGTGGAAGCTGCCTCACGCAGTCTTCCGGAATATACGGAAGAAACAATCAGCAACCTGGTCGACAAGATTATCGACTCACAGGTTACTGAAGGTTACTTTAAGGAATGTCCTATCACTTTCAAGGATATAGCAACAGTGAAAGCTGTATTCAAGGAAAAACTAAAGATTGCTTATCATACCCGGATCAGCTATCCGGAGTTAAAGAAGTAAGCAGACCGGCGCAAGCGTCTTCCAAAACATCCAATACATATTCAAATCCTTCGGCCCCTCCATAATAGGGGTCGGGGACATGATCCGCGGGAATACGAGTGCAGTACTCCGTCATGCGATGAATCTTCTTCCATTCTTCGGGAGAAGGCGCTTTGTCTTTCAGATCGTCTATGTTCCGATCATCCATACCGATTATCAAATCAAAATGGTAGAAATCTTCTGTACGGACGGGACGCGAACGATGCACCAGTTGATATCCGCGACGGGCCGCGTGAGCACGCATCCGGCTATCCGGCAGTTCACCCTGATGATAAGACAGGATTCCGGCGGAATCTATCACAAATTCGTTTTCCAGTCCCGCTTCTTTTATCAAATGAAGCATCACGCCTTCAGCCGTAGAACTACGGCAGATATTTCCAAGGCAGACAAACAATATCTTTTTCATAATTTCACTTTTAACAGATTCAAGAATAAGTCAAATGATAATTTAAAAGGCATTCAGTATCTGATTTGCCCGATTCACGGTCACTGCTGCCGGAGTTTCCGGCATACTACCCAAGTTGAATGGAGCAAGCATTTTCTCTATTTTCTTTAATCCGGCTTTATTTCCCTTTTTCTCAAATTCCTGACGGAGGATATTTATTTTCTCATGCGCCTGTATTCCTTCAATCAAACGTTCGAAACGGATACAACTACGAGCTCCCGGATATACAAGATAAGTATCTCCACCTGCCCAACTACGGAAACGGGAATCGAGCAGCGGTTCCAATGGCCAGCTGTTGTATGCCCAACGCAAATAACCATCCAGATGTTTCTTAGAAGAATAATAACTCATCCAGACAGCTTCTGCAGGATCAGAGAAAGTAAATGTATTGGGGTGAGCTTCCGTACAGCAGGTGTAATAGTTGGTACGTTTGTTTTCTGCCACGCGACGGAGACGTACTTCTTCCGGGAAGTTCTGTCCGATTACAATACAGTAATCATATAGATCGGACTCAATCTCCGCATGGTAATTTCCGGCCAAGGAAACTTTAAAATCCGGATCTGCTTTACGAATCACCTTCAAAGTCTTCTGCATCACTTCCATCGGACGCTCATCCATTGCTATAGTACAGATATCGAACCATCCTTTTTCTTTCAGATGCTTGGAGAAAGATGAAAGCATTGCTACCCACATTTCCTCGTAGACCTCTTCACCCGGTGCTGTTTTCACAAATTTCAGAGAGTTGGTTGCCTGGTCGTAATATTGGAATGACAACTCCCAAGGAACCATCGAATAACAGTTAATCTGTTTGTCAATCCCCACACTCATCATAAATTCTACCCAACGGTCGAAAATGGTATAGTCAAAAGACCATGTGCCGTCCGCCCGTTTCATCCAAGTAACCATTGTATCAAAATAATCTTCCGTCTGACCGTTCCAAGGTTTGTGCGTCAAAGTAGCCGTGATAATCTTTTGTCCGGCGTCTGCCAGCATTTTCATCAAAGGACGCATGGCGTCTAAATGCTCCTGACTCCATAAAGGAACCTGATAGTAACGTGCCACTGCATAAGGACTTTGCCACAAATCCAAGTGGTAAGCCCACTCCGAAGGTGGAGGAAGTTCACGGGAAGAAACGGTAATTTCCAGATTCAGGCGTTGCAACAGACGAGAGCCGTCGTTGATAAACAACTCCCCTTTATACGTTCCGGGAACAGCCGATTGAGGAATCCAGCACTGCACCCAGACAGGCTGAACTGTGCGAACAGGCAAAGGCATCGCTTTCAGGTTGGTATCAATAGGGTCGGCCACCAATAATGAATCATAATCTATCGCTTTCCGATATCCGCAGGCACCTCTGCCGTCCTTGTTCAATTCGTCCGTCATCACATAACGCACAAAACCACCGGTAAATGCATCCTGAGGAAGAATGTTTCCTTTCTTGTCTTTGAAATCACCAAAACTAAAATTCAGGTCTTTCAGTTCTACGCCTGTCCATACAACCGCTTGCGCGTTCACACGTTCACCACGCCAGCCTTTCAAAACAACCGTTTGCTGGTTCCTCAACAGGGGAAGCCTATGTTTTGCGTATCGGACGTCTGTTGTGCCCCAAGATACTTGTGTTGTTGTCACTCCCGCCCATTCTTTATCAGAAGGCGCAACAGGATCAGACAATTCCTGATAAGTCAGTAGAGGGAACTTCGGTTGTCCTGTCGGAACGCCACATTGAGTGACTCCTTGCTGGGCAAAAACAGCGCCCACGCTAAAGAGACAAGTCAGGGTAAAAATAGTAAGTCGTTTCATGGTTAGTTAATTAAATGATTAAAGGTTATTATTAGGGGGAAAATTATTGAATCACATAGGGTCTACATCATAATAGACAATCAAAGATTTATAGCGTTCATCTTCCAGCATCTCCCGTTGGATGCGCAACAGCAATTCCCGGGCACGTCCCATCGGAGCGTTCTGTTCAATCTTTACGACAATCTTTTTGATAAACAACGTTTGAATACGGGCAACAGGAGGTTTATCCGGCCCCAACACCCGATTGCCAAATACCGCTCGCAACTTATCCGCCATCACTACCGCCATCTGATCCAGCAACGCTTCATTATGATTTTTCAGATAAACATATACCAACCGGTAATAAGGAGGATAATGGAACATCTGCCGTTCCGCCAATTGACCGCCTACCATATCTTCATAATCATTCGCAATGACTTGATGGATGATAGGATGCTCGATGCTTTTGGTTTGCAGCACTACCCTACCCCGTTTGTTCTTACGACCGGCACGTCCCGCTACCTGCGCCATCAACTGGAAAGCACGTTCATAGGAACGGAAATCCGGATAATTCAGCATCGTATCGGCATTCAGTATACCTACAATACTGACATGATCGAAATCCAATCCTTTCGAAACCATCTGCGTACCAATCAATATATCCGTCTTTCCCTGTTCGAAATCCGCAATAATCTTTTCATAAGCCGAGCGGGTGCGGGTGGTATCCAAGTCCATTCGTGCCACTGCCGCTTCGGGAAAGAGGATTTTAATGTCATCTTCAATCTTTTCCGTACCAAAACCACGGTTCACCAGTTCCGTACCTTCGCAGGCAGGACAGGATTTCGGCAGTTGGTAAGTATAACCGCAATAGTGACAGGTCAGCTGATTAATTCCTTTATGATAGGTAAGGCTTACATCGCAATTCTTACACTTGGGCACCCAACCGCAGGTACGACACTCCACCATCGGAGCAAACCCGCGACGGTTCTGAAAGAGAATCACTTGCTCTTTCTGTTCCAAGGCCTCTTTCATGTATTGTATCAAGAGCGGTGAGAATTGTCCGACCATCCTCTTTTTGCGATGCAATTCCTTTATATCCACCGGAATAATCTCCGGCATTTGAATTACTTTATATCGTTCTTTCAGTTGCACAAAGCCATATTTTCCCTCTCCTGCATTCTGCCACGACTCGATAGAAGGAGTAGCCGTTCCCAACAGGGTTTTAGCTCCATACATGGCAGCCAGCACAATCGCAGCGTTACGGGCATGATAACGGGGGGCGGGATCTTGTTGCTTATATGTATTTTCGTGCTCTTCGTCCACAATCACCAATCCCAGGTTTCGGAAAGGAAGAAACACGGAAGAGCGAACACCCAGGATAATATCGTACCCGTTCTCTCCCAGTTGTTTCCGCCATATTTCAACCCGCTCGGCATCGGGGAATTTAGAATGGTAGATACCCAAACGAGCACCGAAGACACGTTGCAGACGCTCCGTAATTTGAGTAGTCAAAGCAATCTCCGGCAACAAATATAAGACTTGCTTTCCCTGACGAATCGTTTCTTCGATCAGATGAATATACACTTCCGTCTTCCCACTGGATGTTACCCCATGAAGCAGACAAACGTTTTTCTCCTGGAAAGACTGAACTATCTCATCATGTGCCCGTTGCTGAAACTCGTTCAAGCCGTTCAGCTCGACCACTTCTTTCTCCTGTTTATTCAATCGGCCGATTTCGTGATAGTAGATTTCAAAAATTTTCTTATCCACCAGCCCGTTCAGTACCGAAGGAGCTACATTAGCCCGTTGCAACAATTCTTTCTTGGAGACTTCTTTCGGAGTTCCGGCTCCTAAAATGCCTGAATACTCTACATATTTCATGAGCAACGCCAGTTGCTTTGGAGCACGAGACAGAATATCAAACAAGATATGGAGTTGCTTTTCATCTGCCGTACCTGCAAGCCGCACTCGTGCCTCTGTCTTTGGCTTATAAGTACGTTTCAATTCTTCCTTTACAAAAATAGCTTCTTTATCGAGCAGGGACTTGATGGCAGTAAGAATGTTTTTTATGCCACTGTCTTTCTCCAGTTTAGTGACGGACTGCTGCGAGTCTATGGCAAGTAAATCCAAAATACGTTGTTCGCGTTCCGGCAATGGAGCATCCGCTTCAAAGTCAGGATTATATTCAACAATCGTTTCACTCTCCAGCTTCAGACCGGAAGGAAGTGACGCTTTATAAACATCTCCTTGCGTACAGAGATAGTAATCGGCTATCCATTCCCAAAATTTGAATTGAGCAGGTAGTAAAATGGGAGAAGCATCCAGTAATGCAGATATATCTTTCACTTCGTACCCTGTTGGAGCACAATAATGAACGTTAAGGACGATAGCAGTATAAAATTTCTTCCGCCCAAAAGGAACTACCACACGGCAGCCTATCTTCACATCTTCCGCACATTCGTCCGGCAAAGAGTAAGTAAAACTCTTCGGAAGCGGAAGCGGTAATATGACATCTACATATTTTTTCATTGCAGGTACAAAAATACAATAAAAAAATGGGGAATGAAAAAGAAGAAAGAGAGAACACTCAAAAGAAAAACGCTTCTTAAGGCAGGATTGGTCAGAAACAGTTTCGAGACTGCAAGAAGGTAGCCTCCGAACAAAAAAAGAGTCCCCGTTAACCGGAAACTCTTTTTTATATACGATGTAAAGTGACAGACTATTTAAAAAATATAGGCAACAGATACTTGCCAAGTCTTAGTCTTATAAGAAGCGTCTGTTCCTTCAATATCAGCAGTGTCACCCAATGGGATATTGTAGTTAGCACCTACCTGCAGATGGTTCAGCAATTTCAAACCGGCACCGACATTAATACCTACTTGCGCTTTCTTCTTATCGATACCCGACTTCTTTTCAAAATCGAAATAAAAATCAGGACCTGCAGCAAGATAAATACCGGCCATACTTCCCAAACCGATTGTATATTTCAGGTTTACAGGAATATCAATACCGTTTTGCTTGATAGTCAAATCCTCGTTTCCTTCAGAAACCTTTATACCTCTTTGAGCAAAAAGCAAGGCAGCATCTACTCCCAACCCTACGATTGGAATATTAAACTCAGCCATCGGACCAATAAAGAAACCTGTGAAATTATCCTTCTTAAAGTTTTCGCTCACATTAGAGAAACTCGCCTTCGACAAGTTCAAACCTCCTTTTACACCAAAGTGTATTTGCGCCTGGGCAGGCATTGCCATACCGATACATACGGCAATCATTAAAGCACCAAAAATCTTTTTCATAAATTTACGTGTTTATAATTCGGGACAAAGATATATAATTAGAATAAATAAACACAATTTATCTGTTTTTTGTTCGCTCAAAGTCGCTGTTGTTCACTTAATCCGGCGTCCGTACTTTTATATTTGTTCTTTTGGAGATTGAACTTATAATAGAGCATCTGTTTCATCCACCATTCACAGGCTAATAAGAGATTCTTATTAGTTCAATTTTCATCCTATTTATCATTATAGATATTGGGAAAATGATAGTTAATCAAATTTACTTCCTAATTATCATACATAACCTTTTCAGCCAACATGTACGGCAAGTGGTCTGTTCCAATGTAAGTTCTTTTTCAAAGTGCCTCACCCGATCACATTGCTTCAACCATTTGCCCTGCAATGTGTCATACAAGAGTTTAGCTCTTTTATATATGGTGATTTCTTTATCTTGTTTGCCCAAAAGTGATGCGTATATTGAACAGATTTGAGATTTATCCATGCAATATCGTTCCAACTTTTCGATATACATCAATGTACTCCCCTTTTTATTCCGGTTGATAAAATCCTGAATACTTTCATCGTCGATGATGTCGATGTCGGTCCTTTGGTAGTCCACGGTGATTTCTCTTATCTCTATCAAGACCCAGATATATTCTGTCTCGAATCCGTACTTTGCAGCCGCTTCTTCTATACTAATCCATTGTGCCATAGCGTTTGTTTTTTTATGTGTGATACAATAAGGGATGAATAATGTTTTATTCATGTATATTAGCACAACGAGCATCCACTCTTTTTGCAGTCCGCCGGATCGGAATTGGCTAGGTTAAATTGTGGGGTAATTGATAACCGACCGAATACAAGAAAGACGCAGATGCTGCTGTACCATTATCTATGACTGAGGCTAGCAAACCCTTGTAGAAGACAATGATAACAACAGACACCCACGTCAATCGTTTATATATAACACATCATTAACCGATATGTTGAATATATCCGTTCACGTGGAGTATCTGCCGTATCATCTCTCTCTACATCAAGTGCTAATTTCAGTCATGAGAGATAATACGCTTTTACTCCATATTAGGAAATAAAAACCGCTTTCTGCCTATTTCATCACGCTGATGGGCTGAAAGCGTATGACAAAGATATATGTTTTTTTTAAAACGTAGTAGAAATATGGAAATAAATATAGGAAGTTATGTATTAAAACGAATTTGATAAAATATAATCCTGTTTCTTATTCCTGATTACTGAAATTGATTATCGAAATAAAAGTTGTAGCAGGTTTTACTCTCACACCCTCACCCCATAGTTCAACCTCCTTATTCATCGGCATTACAGGTGTGAAGGTAAAGGTGAGGACAGGGTGAGAGTAACTTTTACTCTCACCCTGTGTACCGTCCCCAATAGTACAAATAAAGTTTCATACGCTGATACTAAAAGTTTCATTAGTGTGAAACTATAGTTTCACCGTAGTGAAACTGTTGTTTCCTTATAGAGGAAACTTTAGTTTCAAGGCGCCAAACAGATTGTTTCAAGCCTGCAAACAAAGTGTTCTTCGGTGTGAAACAAACTTAAGCTGCCGTTAATCGATAATTAGCCAGCAAGTAATCATGGAAAAGACACAGCTTAATCAGTCAAATGAAATAATCAGGATAATCCAAACACAGAGTTATTACTAAGTATATTCATTCTTACTACAATGAGAATAAATCATTTAACGCTTCGCTCATACTAGGATGAGTAAAAATGAAGTCACGCAGGAAAGTATAATCCTGCCCTGTTTTCATTGCAACAGCAACTGTATTAATAACTTCGCTGGAATCAGGTGCAAACAACATACAGCCCAATATTTTTCCTGTATTCTTATCAATAACAGCTTTCAACAGGCCGTCCGTTTCTCCCAATGTCTTCGCTCTTGGTATCGCCATAACAGGCAATTTCTTGATAATAATATCCAGATTCTGCTTACGAGCCTCCTCTTCATTCAATCCGATACGTGCTAATGGAGGATCAATAAAAACAGAGTAGCTAACCGGATTGCGATCACTGGTTGTCCGTTCTTTATCTCCAAACAAATCCTCCCGGATAATCCGGTAATCATCCAATGAAATATAAGTGAACTGCAAACCACCTTTCACGTCACCAACAGCACGTATATTCGGATGGGTTGTTTGCAGGTATTCATCCACAATAATCGCTCCGCGTGCATCCGTCTCTACTCCGGCAACTTCCAAATTCAGATCTTTCGTGTTCGGCCGGCGTCCTGTAGCCAAAAAGACAGCATCAGCTTTAAGTTCCACCACCTCACCTGTTTGTGAATCAGAAAAAACAACGAGTGCACTATCTTCGATATGCTTCACAGATTGTACTTTTGCATTCATTCGAAAAATAATGCCTTTTTTCTCCAATGTTTCTTTTACACTTGCAGCAATATCCCGGTCTTCACGCACAATCAGTTCAGGATAACTCTCGAGTACTGTCACTTGTGAACCGAATGAAGCATACATAGACGCAAATTCCAAACCGATGTAACCGCCACCGATAATGACCAGCCGACGGGGAAGCTCGGTCAATTCCATGATTGAGGTACTTGTATAAACCAATGGATTACCCGCAACTCCCTCAATAGGTGGAATAACTGTCTCTGCTCCCGTATTGATAATAATTTGCTTCGATGTCAGCATTATTTCTTCAGTAGATGTACGGACAGAAACCACATCGGAAGAGACAAAAGAGCCTACACCTGTATAGACTGTTACATTGGGATTATCTGCCAGATTATGGTAATTCTTATTTCTCAATGCACTTGTCACAGCTTCTTTCACAGAAATGGCATTGCGATAGAACTCACTCCTTTCTTCAAATGTAGCATCTGTCATACCGGAAGCAATTTTAGCCTGATGAACCAACGTCTTGGTCGGAATACAACCGATATTAATACACGTTCCTCCATACATTTTATCAGAACGTTCAACAATGGCAACTTTTCGCCCACGCTTTGCAAACTCTGCCGCAAGGGTCTTCCCGCCCTTGCCAAAACCGATAATAATAACATCAAATGCATTCATATTTATATACTTTAAATTGGTTCTAAGTTCACTTATTATGCTCACTACGAATGATATTGCAAAGTTCACAACTTTTGAAGTAATGAACAATAACCATTTTACCGGATAAATTAGCAATTATTCCCATATAAGAATAAAATAACAAATACTCAAAATCGCCGGAACAGATCAGTGATCTGCCCGGCGATTTCCCTATTGAATCGATTTCCACTTACTATCTATCAACGGTTGGGGTGAATATCCAGTTTGACTGGTTTAATCATGTTTTCAGGTTCCAGAATGGTATCCAAATCTTTCTTGGAAAGGATATTATGCTCCAAAACGAGTTCATAAACTCCCTTTCCTGTTTCCAATGCTTCTTTAGCTATCTTGGTAGAATTTTTATAACCAATCACCGGATTCAGGGCTGTCACCACTCCAATGCTGTTGTGCACATCTTTCCGGCATTTTTCTTCATTGGCTGTTATGCCGTCGATGCATAACGTACGCAAGGTATCGAAGCCATTCATCAACAAGTCGGCAGACTCGAAACAGCATTGCGCCATCACCGGCTCCATCGCATTCAGCTCCATTTGAGCGGCTTCGCCACTCATAGCCACACAAAGATCATTTCCTATGACCTTATAAGCTACCTGATTCATTACTTCAGGAATCACCGGGTTCACTTTTCCCGGCATGATGGAAGATCCCGGTTGCATAGCCGGCAGATTGATTTCTCCCAATCCGCAACGCGGACCGGAGGCCAGCAACCGCAAGTCATTACATATCTTATTCATTTTGACAGCTATACGCCTCATCGCTCCCGAATAACCTACCATGCAGGAAGTGTCCGAAGTGGCTCCTACCAAATCATCGGCAAGCTTTATATCCAGTCCCGTAATCTTGCGCAAAGCGGCAATACACTTCTCCGCATATTCCGGTTCGGCGGTGATTCCGGTTCCGATGGCCGTCGCTCCCATATTGACTGTCAGAAAGTCCTGTGCGGCAAAATCAAGATTCTTCACTTCATGTTCAAGAATGCTTGCAAACCCGTTGAAGGTCTGTCCGAGAGTCATCGGTACGGCATCTTCCAATTGGGTACGTCCCATTTTGATGACATGCGCAAACTCACTTCCTTTCTTCCGGAAAGCCTCGATCAAAACTTCCAAATGCTTAACCAGTTTCAAATGAGTGTAATACAGCCCAATGTGGATAGCGGTGGGATAAGCATCGTTGGTAGATTGCGAACGGTTGACATGATCGTTAGGCGAACAGTATTGATACTCTCCACGCTGATGTCCCATCAGTTCCAAGGCCCGGTTGGCAATCACTTCATTGGCATTCATGTTCGTGGTAGTACCGGCTCCCCCCTGAATCATATCTACGGGGAACTGTTCATGATGCTTTCCCTCAAGTATTTCTTTACAAGCTCTCAAGATAGCATCCGTTTGTTCTTCGGTTAATAAGTCCAGTTCGCGATTGGCGACGGTGGCTCCCATCTTTGTGATAGCCAATGCCTGAATAAACAATGGGTACTCATTTAAATGAAACTTGCTGATGCGAAAGTTTTCGATACCGCGGAGTGTCTGTACTCCGTACAGTGCACTTTCCGGCACTTCACGACTACCTATCAGGTCACTCTCCGTACGAGTTTTTTTTGATAAATTTTGTTCCATATCGGTTGTTTTATAATAATAACAGTTTCGTTAGTTCTTATAATAACCAATGAGTTTAGTTATTGTTTTAATAAATATGCAAAAACTATTCAATAACTTTTTTGTTGTTAATACAAGAAAAAGAAAATACAAAGAAAGAAATCACTTATCTTTGTTTGGAACTTAAAACAGCATTCTATGATATTACAATTAGCATTTGTTCTGACAGCTATTATTATTGGCGCACGCCTGGGAGGTATCGGTCTCGGCGTGATGGGAGGAGTTGGGTTGGCTATACTTACGTTCGTTTTTGGTTTACAACCCACCGCACCTCCTATCGACGTTATGTTAATGATTGCCGCAGTGATTTCGGCCGCCTCCTGTATGCAAGCAGCCGGCGGACTGGACTATATGGTGAAACTGGCAGAACATTTGCTTCGTAAAAATCCTTCACACGTCACCTTGCTTAGCCCGCTGGTGACTTACCTGTTTACTTTTGTAGCCGGAACGGGACACGTTGCCTATTCTGTGTTGCCGGTCATCGCGGAAGTTGCCACCGAAACAAAAATCCGTCCGGAACGTCCGTTGGGTATTGCCGTCATTGCGTCCCAACAAGCCATTACAGCCAGCCCGATTTCTGCCGCCACCGTAGCACTTCTCGGGCTCTTAGCCGGATTCGATATTACCCTGTTCGACATTCTCAAGATTACGATTCCCGCTACCATTGTCGGAGTCTTGGTCGGGGCTTTATTCTCTATGAAAGTCGGTAAAGAATTGGTGGAAGATCCCGAATATCAGAAACGCCTCAAAGAAGGACTATTCAACAATAAAAAGGTGGAGATTAAAGATGTGAAGAACAAACGTTCGGCTATGCTTTCCGTACTCATATTTATATTGGCAACCGCATTTATCGTACTCTTCGGCTCTTTTGAAGGAATGCGTCCCAGTTTCCTGATCGACGGAGAAATCGTTACATTAGGAATGTCTTCTATCATTGAAATCGTAATGTTATCGGCTGCCGCCATCATCCTGCTAGTGACCAAGACCGACGGAATCAAAGCAACGCAAGGCTCCGTATTTCCGGCAGGTATGCAAGCGGTGATTGCCATCTTCGGCATTGCCTGGATGGGAGATACCTTCCTCCAGGGAAATATGGGACAGCTGACTCTTTCTATTGAAGGGATCGTACAACAAATGCCGTGGCTGTTTGGTGTCGCGCTGTTTGTGATGTCTATTCTGCTGTACAGCCAAGCTGCCACCGTTCGGGCACTCGTACCTCTGGGTATTGCGTTGGGGATTTCTCCTTATATGCTGATAGCCTTGTTCCCGGCTGTGAACGGATATTTCTTTATTCCGAATTATCCTACCGTAGTGGCCGCCATTAATTTCGACCGTACCGGGACAACAAAAATCGGTAGATACGTGTTGAATCATTCGTTCATGATGCCCGGCCTGATATCGACGATTGTTGCCATTGCCCTGGGATTGCTCTTTATACAAATATTTTAATATACATATATTATTAACCTAAACATCATTCAGTTATGAAACAATTCAAAAGCTTTGGACTGGTAGTAGTCACACTACTATTTTCTGTAACAATGGCATTTGCCGCAAAACCGAACATTCATATCCTTGCCACCGGAGGAACGATTGCAGGCACAGGAAGTTCAGCTACCGGAACCAGCTACACAGCAGGACAAGTTGCTATCGGCGCACTGCTCGATGCTGTACCCGAAATTAAGGACATCGCCAACGTGACCGGAGAACAGATTGTCAAAATCGGTTCGCAGGACATGAACGACCAAGTTTGGCTGACACTTGCCAAAAAAATAAATGAACTATTGAAACGCCCGGACATTGACGGCATCGTGATTACTCACGGAACCGATACAATGGAAGAAACTGCCTACTTCTTGAACCTGACCGTTAAAAGTGATAAACCGGTGGTACTGGTAGGTGCCATGCGTCCGTCTACTGCTCTAAGTGCCGACGGCCCGTTGAATCTCTACAACGCCGTAGTTACCGCCGCCGCAAAAGAATCCAAAGACAAAGGTGTACTGGTTGCCATGAACGGACTGATCCTGGGAGCACAAAGTACAGTTAAAATGAACACAGTCGACGTGCAAACTTTCCAAGCTCCCAACTCCGGCGCACTGGGTTATGTGTTGAACGGAAAAGTATTCTATAACCAGGTAACCCTTAAAAAACATACCACCCAATCCGTTTTCGACGTTACTCATCTGAACGCACTTCCTAAAGTAGGTATCGTATACAGCTATTCTAACATTGAAGCAGATATGGTAACTCCCATGCTCAACAACGGCTATAAAGGTATTATCCACGCAGGAGTAGGAAATGGAAATATCCATCAGAATATCTTCCCGGTACTGACAGACGCTCGCCAAAAAGGAATTCTTGTAGTTCGTTCTTCCCGTGTCCCGACAGGTCCTACCACTCTGGATGCAGAGGTAGACGACGCTAAGTATCAATTTGTGGCTTCACAGGAACTGAATCCGCAGAAATCACGTGTTTTGTTAATGCTTGCACTAACCAAAACGACTGACTGGAAACAAATTCAGCAATATTTTAACGAATACTAAAAACCTGACCTGCTTATGAAAAAATGGATATTTATGTTGCTCCTGGCGGGCAGCATACAGGGAGTATATGCTCAAAAAACGGAAAAGAAGGATAAATTCAACCCGAACACTCCCCTGTTTGAAGAACTGACGGACGTGAAAAAGAAGACAGATAAGTTCAATCTTTATCTGAATATGCAAGGAAGCTTTGACGCTCATTTCCAAAATGGTTTTCAAGAGGGTGACTTCAATATGCACCAGCTCCGTATCGAAGCCAAAGGAAATATCAACAACTGGCTTTCTTACCGCTATCGCCAGCGCCTCAACCGCTCGAACGATGCAAACGGCATGATTGACAATCTGCCTACTTCCATCGACTATGCCGGAATCGGTATCAAACTGAATGACCAGTTCAGCCTCTTCGCAGGAAAGCAATGTGCCGCATACGGTGGTATCGAGTTCGATCTCAACCCGATCGACATCTATCAGTACAGCGATATGATCGACTATATGAGTAACTTTATGACCGGACTGAATGTAGGTTATAACATTACTCCCGAACAGCAACTTAACCTGCAAATACTGAACAGCCGCAATAGTTCGTTCGACAGCACTTACGGAATCACGGAAGATGCCGAAGGAAATCTTCCCGATCTGAAATCTGGCAAAATGCCGCTGGTTTACACGTTGAACTGGAATGGTAATTTCAACAATGTATTCAAGACCCGTTGGTCGGCTTCTGTCATGAACGAGGCCAAAAGTCACAATATGTATTATTATGCTTTAGGTAACGAGTTGAATCTCGGCAAATGGAATGCTTTCGTCGATTTCATGTATTCAAAAGAGGATATTGACCGCAAAGGTATTATTACCAGTATCGTAGGCCGTCCGGGCGGACACAATGCTTTTGATGCGAATTATCTTTCCGTGGTTGCTAAATGTAATTATCGCTTTCTGCCGAAATGGAATGTTTTTGTAAAGGGTATGTATGAGACGGCTTCCGTGAGCAAGGCATCCGAAGGAATAGAGAAAGGTAATTACCGTACTTCCTGGGGATATCTGACCGGTATCGAATATTACCCGATGGAAACCAACCTGCATTTCTTTGTGACGTATGTAGGACGTTCGTATGATTTCACCTCCCGCGCCAAAGTGCTGGGGCAGGAGAATTACAGTACCAACCGGATTTCCGTAGGATTCATCTGGCAGATGCCTGTATTCTAAAAAAACAACATCATCATTATATCACAAAAATACCCGATAGCCTTCTTGCAAAGGTTATCGGGTATTCTTATATGTTCGGTCTTTTTAAATCAATACCCTTCCTCATTAAAGAAATTTATCTGTATTGATTATCAGCATATTATGCAATAATCAATGAAATTTGCACAAACAAACTGCACCGTCTGAGACTGTCTGAGGCGATGGGAGGAAATGGTGGACAAACAAATATATGTTATATAAAGAGTAGACTCTTATTCTAAAGGTTTATTCATACCAATGATAACAGCTTCCTTGATTTTATCAAGAAGTTCCTTTAACTTCGTACGTTCACCTTCATCAAGAGCCCCCCAATCACACTCTATCTGATTATCTTGAGTCAGTTGTTTCAACATTTCGATATAATTAAACTCCGACAAAACAGTTCCTGTCTCAATTTGAACTTGGATATTTCCGGTTTCGTTTTTGCAAAAATGTAGTTTCATATTATTCTGTAAATTTTTTAAGATTGTATTTTTTTACTCTTTTCTTAATTGAAGGTTTACCTCCATCAGTTATTGAGGCAATCAAATCAAGAACAGGTGTTCCGTTAATCTCCCCCTCTAAAGGAGCAGAACGAATAACAATCTTTCCTTGACTATTTTCACAATAAATTATTTGTTGAGCGTCTCCCATCATTGGAATTGTTGCATTATGAGAGACCAATATGATCTGCTTATTCTTTTTTACTTTTTTTATAGCCTCTACAAGACCGTCATTAATATACTTCGTAGCTAAATTATCTTCTGGTTGATCAATGATAATAGGCGCAATATCTTTATCGTAACCCAAAATCAAATCCAAAAGAACAGAAGTCTTCCAACCTGCACTAAGGCTTTCAAAATCTTTATCGTCTTTTGTCTTTATCTTATAGACTGTTTTATTCATTGAAACAAACTCATTGTATACCCTGTCAATAAAATCGTTGTAATCTTGTACTTTAGGCTTTTGTTTGCTAAAATTTGATTCATACAAGCATTGCGGACGAATATCATCAAAACAAATAATTTTCTTACCAGATTTCAGCATGTAGTTAAACGCATTTAAAACGACATCTTTATTCATCTTAAATTGATTGCTAATATATAGGTGATGCCCAGATGATACAATTTCCTTTGTTTCAATTTCGTCATGATAAGCAGCTATAGAATTAAGATGCTTCATGAATTTTCTATTTAAATAGATATATTGTTTCGCACTCTCTAATAAATTATTGAATTCCTGTGTTTTTGTTTGATCTTCTTGGCTTTCTGTCCTTAACTGCGTAGCATAATTATCTGAGGCATCTTTTATTTCTTTATATACCATGGCTTCCATTTCACTATAACGATAAATCTCCTGCAGCATAGCAATAAGTCCGTCTATCGTTACATTCTGCTCTTTTACGAATGGATTTCGACTTAACACCTCTTTAATTTCAAGCAAAGCCGTGATGTGTGCTTCTTTCTTGTCTTTGCTGTATCTGATGATATCACGGTTTTCTTCTTGAGGTACAAACCCTGTAATAATGTTTTGTTTAACGGCATTAAAAACCAATAAACGTCCAATTTGAGATGTAGTATTTAATTTATCCTCAATAGATTTAATATCTTTGACAGTTTGAATTAATTGTGTAATATCATTTTTCAATTTAGCCAAACTCGTATTTACTCTATTAACAACCTCTTTATTATCCGGGAATAAACTGCGGATAATATCAATATCTTCAATATTATGTCCTTCTTCATCACCTACTACTTTCATGATATAATTTTGTCCAAGATAATGGGGATGTATTCCTGACGGATTAACAACATTTAAATTCTCGACATCAAAACTATTATAATGAGAATCATCAAAATTTGTATGTGACAACTTACGCCAAATTGAATCAACCAATAGAGTTTTTCCACTTGACGATCCTCCAATAACAACATTTAATCCAGAACAAAATTTTACATCTATATCAATTTTTTCATTTGAGTATTTTACACAATCAATTTTTTCAGACCAAGATTCTGGTTTCTGATTACAATATACCAAACGTGATTTCTCTGACAAAGAAAGGCGGAAGCCATCAAATGTTGGTTTAGAAAACATCCAAGTTGGGATAAGCGGTTCTGCATCTTTAGCTTTTGCATCAGGATAACTACTAGGTATATAATTATCTGAACATGTAATAAGATTCACAAATCCACTAATCCCAAGACGTTGAAAATATTTATCCGTTTCTTCACGACCACTATCGCTTCTTGCTGTAAAACCGTCAAATTGATTATAATAAACACTACGTTCCATCATTGTGTCGAACTTCTTCCCTTTGGGGATAGCTTTGTCGAATGTCGCGTGCGATTGCCCACCATGAGGGAGCAGAACAAAATCATATGAATCAAACTCATTGATAACTTTGTCTAGAGTAGGAATGTTTTTATCTGTCTTTACAACAGTCTTTTGTTCATATAGGCTATCCAGAATTTTATTTATTTCATCTATTTTTTGTTCAGAGATGTTATCCTTAAAAAATATATGGCAATGATAAGCTTCTGTATCTACTGAATAATGAATATGTAGTTCAACACCAAGCAATAAATGTATATCCGTTCCACACTTTGCTATAGCATCAAGATATGCTTTCTTATTTATTGTATTATGATCTGTAAGTGAAATAAGCCCATGTTGCCCTTGTGCTTGTGCTCTTACTTTTTCAAACAGCGTATCTATATCATAATTCTGATTTAGACTATCAGGATTCTCTGATGTATGAATATGTACATCAACATAAACTGGCTCCATATATTTATCTCCTTGGTTTTATTATGGTTGCAAAGATACATTTTTTAGATTAAAATAGGACTAACTACAAACAAATCAAATTGATAACTATTCAAGAAACTGATATTACAAAGGTTTGTAACATCATATAATGTAGATTTTATTAATATGCTAATTATAGTATGTTGATAACTTTGGTTAGCACTAGTACTTTTGTATTAAGTTAATAGAGTACAAAACAATAGTAATTTATCAATGAATAAAGAACCGATTCTGCTCCTATTTGGCAAGAACGTACAGAAATATCGAATAAGCCAAGGCTTATCTCAAGAAAAACTTGCAGAACTTGCTGGAGTGCACCGAACATATATTGGTATGATAGAACGTGCTGAAAAGAATATCACTCTTTGCAACATAGAAAAAATTGCGAAAGCACTGAATATTCAGATACAAGAACTTTTACAACAATAATATGGCTACAAATATCACGCTTAATATTACAGCAACCAATAAAACTTCCTACCGAAAACAACTCATTGAAGAGTTTTTAAATGAGCAACCTGGTACAATAAACTCAGTTACAGAATATTATTACTTTGTGGAAACATTGCAAAATAATAATCGCATTTATCTTAAGCGCCCTACAGCCCTAAACAAAGGTGTTGATTTTGAAGTTAGGATTGAGAATACACAATTTAGATATGGAAAACATGGCAATATCATTTCAACTGGAAATCGTCCAAGCCATGATGATATAGCAAATGATTTAATCAATAAAAAAGCAGAAAATCCTACTGAATTTTCTCATTTAAGAGAATTGTTGAATAAGACTTATACTTGTGACCAAATCAAAGATTCCGAATATTTCCAATTTTCATTTACATCTGGACACTCCATAGAAATTATCTTCAAGTCATTAAAATGGCTTTTCATAGAACAGGATATAACATATTGGAATCGAAGCGGAAGAGCTATGCTATATAATGGGCTAAGTAAGATTTGGGATTAAAACGGTAAGTCCTGCCCATATTCTACAAAAGGTTCATTAAGAACTTGAATTCCGTTATCTTCAAACAGTTGTGCTTGCTTTTGAAGTTTATCCAAATATAATGTTCGTTTTGACACATCGTTAATCTCCTCACGACGAGTCTTGCTCAGTTCTAAGAACTCCTCATTTTGGTCTATGCCAAGGAATCGGCGTCCCAATAGATTTGCAGCAATACCAGTCGTACTACTACCTGTGAATGGATCCAAAATCCATGCGCCAGAAAGAGTCGATGCCTGAATGATACGAGAAAGAACACACAATGGTTTTTGTGTAGGATGTTTCCCACACGACTTTTCCCATGATGCGATTGCTGGCAACCTCCACACATCACGCATTTGAGTGCCGCCATTAATCTTTTTCATTAACTCATAATTGAAAAAATGGGGAACTTTAGGCTCTTTACGAGCCCAAAGAATATACTCAGCTGAATAGGTGAAATATTTACAAGATAAATTTGGAGGAGGATTTGTTTTCTCCCATGTAATACAGTTCAATATCTTGAAACCTAATTCTGTCAAACATCGAGCTACCGAAAAAATATTATGATAAGTACCACTTATCCAAATTGTTCCATTACTTTTTAACTTATTCCGACAAACGGTAATCCATGATTTATCAAACAGATAATCTTCCTCATATCCTTTAGACCTATCCCAATCGCCTTTATTAACAGAGACCATTTTACCGCTTTGAACACTTATGCCTCCATTGGAAAGATGATATGGTGGGTCAGCAAAAATCATATCAAACTTGAAATCAAACGAATTCAGCAGTTTGATACAATTTCCTTTCAAAAGAGTAAAATCCCTGTTTACTGACTTATAATAGGCTGTCGGCATTTAGATAAGTACTTTTGAAATTATTCCATTCTCAAGATCCGCAATATTGTACAAATATTCCAGAACATCAAAGGTTTCTTTCAAATTATTCTTTGCACTGCGCCAGCCACAACCATCGGTGAACCAAACAAATTTGAAATATCCCAATTCTTTGGTTTCCATGGTGATAGTTTTGTAACTACGTGCCGTTTCATTTAACTTGGAACCACTGCTTGTATAAAAGTTTGTTTCTATGCCATAAACAGTATTCTCTCCTTTTACAACAAAATCAAATCTCTTTTCCGCACCACCATTATTGGAAATAGAAGACAAGTCAATTCCCCATTTAGCCTCAATCTCATGGATATACATTTCCTTGAAATATGTTTCTCCTTTCACAAGTCCTGCTTTACAAAGAAAACTCTCTACAAGATTTTCCATTAAATGACCACCACGATTCTTACGTCCGTTCGAGTCAAGACCTGTTTCTATACCTGTCACGTAATCCACAAGATTGTTGACAATATGATTCTCCATCAAATCAAAAAGACCAGTCTTCCGCATGAATTTCACGTAATCTTCATTTGTGCAATTTGGCTTGTCAAAATGAAAGTCAATCTGTCCTTCTTCATCCATAGCCATAATATCAAGCTCACGCTTAGCTAAAAGGATAGGGATACATTTTAGTGTTTCCGGATATTGTACCAAAATATTCCTGAATTCATCCTCGATATTCTTGGAGCCAATGAGCGCATTTAAGATATTGAGTGGAATTTTAATAGCCTCCACATTATTAAATACCTTATCAAAATCAACATAATATTTATAATCGGCAATAGATGGTCTGAAACCAGCAAGCCAAGCATCAAAGTCCCTCATATCAGTAAGCATTAGCAACATTTGAAATCATTATTTCAGAAATAGTACCACGTCCATTTCCCTTTGAATTTATCATCCTTGCAGCAGATACACGTTTAATAGAGAACATCTTATAAAGATGATCAAAAAAATCGTCTTCATTATCCACGTTTAACGGGTCTGAATTACTTGCCACGAATAAAGATTTTTGCTTCGCAATTATATCACAAAAATCGCGCAACCGTATCTGTTCGGCATCATCAAAACCTTCTTTTGCGTAAGATGTAAATGCAGAAGTATCTGTCAGAGGACGATACGGAGGGTCAAAATAAAACAAAACATTATCATGGGCATATTTACCAGTTTGTGCAAAATCACCACAAAGAATTTCAACTCGCTGAAGGACGGCAGAATCTGCCCTTAATGTCTCCTCATCACAAATTTTAGGATTTGCATATCTTCCATGTGGAACATTGAACTTACCTTTAGAGTTTACACGATACAATCCATTGAAACAAGTACGATTCAAAAAAATAAATAGTGCAGCGATTTCAACCTCTGAGGTGTCTCTTTCGTTAAAACGCTCACGTTGAGCAAGAAAATACTTTTTTCTATCAACTTCATTAAGTGGAAGATATTCATTTTGAAGTCGGCTCAATTTGAGAATTAAATTTTCGACATCATATTTTATTACTCGATATGTACAGATCAACTCTGCATTGATATCATTTATAACAGCTCTTGTTATGTTTGGGTATTCTTGTAAAATCCAAAACAATACTGCTCCTCCCCCAACAAATGGTTCGACATACGTCATCTCATCCCTACGTGATAAATCACGAGGTAGAGTTTTTTTTATATCATCAAGAAGTTGAGTTTTCCCTCCAACCCACTTGATAAATGGCCTTGCCGGATATGTGTCTAATCTTTTCATTTAATTCCAAGTATTACTGCTAAGGAAATTCTCGCAGTATTGTGCAAATATAGTGATAACGCTTCACTTCCCCAACAAAATGAGGAAAGAAAACAAGATACTCTTAAGCATTTACATCCGATTATCTCCTATAAGTTTTCCTAGTGCAAGTATTTACGATCTTAAAAGCATGTAACAGGCATCTTCTCCGACACGCTTCTTCCTCCTCGTCAGGTCTTCGTCCGTCCCAACGAAGATTAGAGTCAGGATTTTCACCTCCGCCACCGGAGGCAATCGGTACAGGCTGGCCACCGATGAGTGCATCGGCAACGGCAAAAATCATATTGCGGATTGACGGTACTGCCAGTTGGCTGAGCAAAGTATCCAGTTCGGATTCTAGTTCTTGGTTGATCTCTGAAAGGGATTGGTTCTCTCTTTTCAGCCGGTAGAACTCGCCGTAATCCGCCAGAACATTGCGCTGGGCTGCTTTGACCTGTTGTTCCGCATCATTCTTATATAAAGATTCTATCTTGCGGACAATCTCGGTGAACTGTTTGACGATGTGCCGGTTCTGCCGTTCGACCCACTTGTCCGTACCGAACAAGGGAACTTTTTCAGTAATTCTCGGTGGCGTGAAATCGACTTTATGGTTTCGGAATGGCTGGACAACCGAACGCGCCTTTATCGCATCATTGGTAAGCCGTTCCAGTTCCTGCTCCTTTTCGTTGAGCTTGTCGGCTTTGTCTTCGAGTTTGGCCTGATACTCGGCAATGAGTTTCCCTATATTAGCTTTCTGCGCTTCATACCTGTCGAGGGTTATCCTGCCGGAAGCCAGTTCCTTTTCCGCATCTTCAAGCTGGCGGCTGTAACTGAAAATCTTT
Organism: Bacteroides luhongzhouii; assembly: GCF_009193295.2. Classification (NCBI taxonomy): domain Bacteria; kingdom Pseudomonadati; phylum Bacteroidota; class Bacteroidia; order Bacteroidales; family Bacteroidaceae; genus Bacteroides; species Bacteroides luhongzhouii. The sequence goes on from NZ_CP059973.1 coordinate 719,857, forward strand.
GATTCCAAATGAAGCATCATGGTCTGAAGCCCCTTGACCGCTTTCTCTGCCTGTTTCGCCTCTTTGGTCAGTTTGCGGATATACTCGCGCTTGTGGAGGTGCTGCACATTGTGCCCGCCAATACTGTCGCCACGTTCAAGACCGTATTTACTGCCGACATCTTCATATAAGGAGGTGTGCATCTCTTTCAATATACGTCCGTATTCAAATCGGTCTTTCCCGAACTTCGCCGACCACATGACACATTCGCGTTCGCTTTTGGCTCGTTGTCCGACAGGAACGATCAAGGCATGGATATGGGGGCTGCTCTCATCAAGATGAACCTGGAAACCGATTATGTTTTCCTGTCCGTATCGTTTGGCGCACCAATCATAGATATCTTTTGCCCATTGTTCAATTTCCGGACATCGCTGGAGATGGCTGTTGTCTGCACCCTTGTCCAGATTTACGGTTGGGGTTCCAAATGCCATCTCAAGTGTACGGTCATGATTGCCTCCGAAGATAAACTTCGCACAACAGTTTGGTTGAATTTTGCTGTCCGGCTTAAAAGGTTTCCAGCCCAGCTCAGTCAACCGCTCCTGCAAACGGACTTCAAGCGATTTCTCTTGATAGCCCAACGGATGAACTTTCCCATCGGGCCCAATCTCGAAATTCAGTTTCATTCGGGTCTTGTCATAGTGATTGGTCGGATCCTGATTCTTTCTGTCAATCTTGTCGTCATTCCAATGCCTTTCGTTTTCATTCGCCTCTGTTGTGCCGAATGACTTCCCGGCTTCAACATGCATGGCCTGTTTAATATCTGTATTCATATATGGTATTCTTTTGATAAATGATTAATATTTGAGCTTGCTCTTGTGCCAGTCCGCTCTGCTGAACAATGACCGGATTTTATTGCCGCCAGGCAAAAAGTCCTTATTGTGTTAAGGACTTTCTATAAATCCACGGAACAAGTTCCTTTACTATTCAATAAGTTCCAGATCTAGTTCATCAATGAGCAACTGCAATGCTGGATTACGTTGTATCATCTGGTGGAGTATCTGCCTCTTTGATGGTGAATACAGAAAGAAGTCTGCAATGTCCAATCCTTGGCTGCGTTGCTCTTCATCGGATGTACATTCCAAGACATTGGACACAACAACCCGTTTGCATATTCCAGACAACAAAGCAGACTTTTCTTTCCATTGTTCGGTTGCTCCTAAATCAGGGATGAGAGTAACCTCTCTGCCTTTGAGAACCTGCATAGCTTCACTATTGAAACAACCGTTCTTTCCACCTGTTGCCAGCCATATATAATCGGGGATAAAATGGCTCATTACAACAGCGGTCTTTTCACTTTCCACCAGCATTACTGGAGACGATGAGTTTATAAGAAGATGTTCTCCAAACAGGCACTGCTTCAAATGAAAATCCTGCAACTTCAACTCAGAATGTGCCCAGCTGACAAAAGCCTGAGGCTCTTTAACCCGATGGCCAGTTTCGGCGTTATAGCACATTACCTTGCCGGTTCTTACCTGTCCATTTATATCTATCTGCCAGAAAACTGCTGCGCCTCCCCATTTTGAAGATGTTCCTATGCGATACATTTCAAACAATCTGCTTGTCTCATTTTCACCAAATACATGACAGAAATACTGATATAAGGGGTTGATTGAATAATGAGACAGACTCCTTAACACATAAGATGATGGAATATACGAAGGAACAATACAAGACGGAGTTTTTTCTGCCGTCTTATAAGGGGCAGAAAGAAGAGACTTGCAGTTTCCCTCATCCATTTCCAACACATCAGGATTATCCTTGAAGTATTCCTTAGGTGTATAGTGGTAGCCACAACTGTTTTCATGATCACACTTGCCGACATTACCGGGAAAGCTAATGCTGCCTTGTTCATCAATATACCTGACAAAACACCAGCTTTTACCACAGTTCGGACAAGTAGTCTTGCTTCCAGGGCGGTATTTCTGTAAATGGAATCTGTATTCACTCATGGTCCTCTGATTTTAGTGTGGTTGCACTCTGCACTTTTGCACTTTGAGATGATTGCACGGTATCTTGACAAGATGAAAGTGCAATAGTGCAAGGTGCATCAGTATTTTCTGTCATAAGTTTGCGATAGACTCCATGCTGAAGCTTTTCTATAAGAGGGTGCTTAAGCCGGCATAATTGGTCAAGCGCATAATAGACGGTACGTCGGGACATATCAACTTTTCTACCGGCAATAACAGCATCCCCGGAAGTAAATCTCTCTCCTAGCAGGGAGAGCCAGGCTTCTTTCGTTTCGCCAATACTGTTTATGACAATGGTTTCCTGAATCCTCCTGTATGTTTCCTCATAATAATCAATCATACGGATTGCCGATTCTACAGAGTCGCGCTCAATATATTGCATATCTCCACTATCAGTAGCCCATTTCATTACCTGAAACAACAGGGCAAGACGTGCTACATGGCCGTTGAGTTTCATCTTGCGGCTTTCAACATCCGCATCATCCTCAATGGCATTTACAGCATCGATAATTCCATTGTACCATTCATAAAAGTATTCTTCCGCAGCGTCAGACATTGTAAGAATACGGGGATTGACCGTTGTACCCTTGTCATCAAGGATACAGGGGATGCTTAAGATTCTGTTGATTATTGTCCTCCATTGATTCATAATGTCAGGACGGGCTGTATTCCGTTCTTCCCGTCTCCATCCGGATATCTTCCTGTTTTTTGGATAGACAAATAGAAAACGGTCAAGCAATCCGTTGGCAAGGAACTCTGCACGGAAGACTTCCTGCAGCATATTCGTCTGTACTGAACCGATGACATTTATACATGGATTCTTGATTAGAACAGGACGTGATTCTGATTTGCGGATAATCTTTAACGGCTGTCCGCTATAAGCTGTCAGCAGATCTTCAATGAGGTTGTTCTTGCTGTTGTACCTTTTGACGGAATTGAACAAAGCCAGGATTTCATCGACGACCAATGTTATCCCACGCTGATTATGCTGATGAATATTCATCATCGCCTCCGGGGTAGAGTCATAAATAACCGTAGTTACAAAATTCGGTTTCTTGAGCAGTTGTTCTTCCCCGTCACTTCCGTGCTTGCCTGCTGACATGGCTCTTTCATATTCGTCATATTCCTCGTTATATTTCTCATGCAACCGGTCATCATACTCATTAATCGGCTTATAGATAAAACCGAGGGGAGGAGTCTTTCCAAGCCCGGGACGTCCGACCAGCATCATATAAAGGGATGGGCAAGTTTTCCACTCGCCCTTTATACGGATATGACAAGAGTTGCCTATTGCAGTAGCAACGGCAGAAAGAACAATAGACGCAGTATATTCCACATTGAAATTTTCGTACCTGGCAAGATTTAGAATAATCTCCTGTATCTTGTCCGGGAAGGCATCCAACGGAAGACCTGTTTCCGGAATGCCTTCCACTTCCGAACGAAGCATGTTGGTCAAATGAATGGTATCAAACATAGCCACCTCTTTCCTGTTTTGGAAGTTCATCGCCAATAGCGAAAGCTTCATAATGGAAACGACGCAGAAAGCGGTCCACGTCTTCCTGCGTGTACCAGTATTTATCACCTTCATGCGAGTAGCCGAGATAGCCGTTGTCTCGCAACTTTTTCAGATACTTTTCTTTGATGTGCAATTTCTCCATCAAAGACTTATTGTCATATAGACGGTGTCCGCCTTCATGAGCCGGAGGCGGCAGTTTCTCCTGTCTCTCAACTATGCTGAGGATCTTTTCAAGCAGTTCCCGGTCGCATAGTTTCTTTTCTCCATTTAATTTTTGAGCCATAGTTTATCATATTATGGCTTAACCTTCCTTATGCACACTCGGACTGTAAGCCGGGTTTACGTGCTATGATACGACTGTGCACATCGTACCAGAAGCACGGTGCAAAGGTTCAAACTCCTTAGGAATTTTGGTATTAGAATGAATTAGATACTATGTTAGAGGTCGTGTTAGAGTTGTATATAACACGGAGGTGATGAATTTATAACCTGCTGCTTATCAAACAAAAAAAGAGTAGCATATTGGCTACTCAAATAATTTGTCAATTTTCTCGGAGCCTGTAGGCGCAGCTTTGTTTTTTCTTGAATGCCTTGATTGAGTCAGATCTTTCATGTTAAATAACTTATCTAATTCAGTGCCTGGAAATAGTTCCACTCTGCCTGGCATCCAGAACAGCTTATCATCATACTTGGTTTTTTCAGGATAATCTTCGCAATAGATACGTCCACACATATACGCAAAAAGAACTTTGTTCAAAGTCCACTCATAATGGTCACCATCGGCAACGATATATCCCTCCTCAATCGCTTTGGCAAAGATTCTTCTTGCTACTTCAGTATCAAGCCGAGACGGTAATGTCACTTTATGGTGGTCTGGAACCATATCTTCTTGCACAGATTCAGTTTCAGCGATTTTCTTTCCCTTAATTCGCTTCTTTTGATATAAGTCCTCTGCTGCATATATCAACGTTATTGCACATCCGATAGCGGTACTGATTCCCACAATGACAGCCGTACCGGTTTCTGTTCCCCAAGATGGACGAAGCACCCCTAAGCCAAGAAGGATGAGGATACCGATAATGGTAGTGAGTCCCACACCCCAGAACACCTTACGGCTGTTTAACTTGTATATATAGGTTACAGCCAGTACAATAAGGAATCCTGCTATCAGGATACATGCAACTCGAAATGGCAATGATATCATGTTTCTTTATCTTTTCACAGTGATTATATAGTCAAGTTAATTAATTCTCCGCTTAGTTTTGCTACCTCCGCCGACAGCGTTTCCGGCAGGAAACGGGCATAAACCTTCTCTGTAATATCCGTGCTGCTATGTCCGAGCAGACGGCTGACTACCGACATGGAAAGCCCCTTGTTCAGCGCAAAGACAGCAAACGAATGCCGGACAGCGTGCATCGAGAGACTGAACGGAAGGCCGATCTGTTCACCGACAACGGCCAGCGACTGATTGATACATTTCGTGGCATTGTTGCGGGCTTTGTACAGTGCTTCCGCATCATCCAGATCCAAAGTCTCTTTTACAAGATTGAACACATATCGGCATCCCTCACGTTTTTCTCGCCATTGCTGTAATATATGTAATGCCGGTTCAGTAAGCGGTATGACATGCCGTTTGTTTGTCTTTATCATAATCTTCCGCAACTCTTTCCTCGCGAAGTCAATATGTTTCCATTGCAGGGTCATCACATCCACCACACGGAGTCCGCAGGCGTGGAACGCAAAGAAGAACATCTCCAAAAATTCTTTTCTGCGTGGTTCAGTGCAGGTCTTGTAATAATCAAGCAATGCCGCCATCTGTGCCTTACTAAGACTTTTACCATCAAACTCTACCTCTTCTTCAGAAAGCGATACCTTTGTTACAATGCGCATATCCTGAATCCGTGCATTGACGGCAGGCTCCATCATCCCCATTTCACAGGCGTATGCACATGCTTTTAATATCGGAGTAAGAGAATGGTTGATAGTGGCATCACTGTTCTTCTTAATTTCCCTGCGCCACGATATATAACTATCTAACAGCTCCGGAGTCATATCGCCTACATAGATGCAGTCAAGACGATAGGTTCCCTGTTTGGTCGCTCTTAGAAAAGTCTGGAATATATTCATGCAACTCTTGCCGTTCTCGTATCGGCTTCTCCCGATTCTATTCCTTGAATAATCGGAAGCGAGGCGTTCCAATGTGAACTCCACAAAATCTTTTCCCTGGTCTCGTCGGGCAAGAGGCTTGTCAGCAAGAAAACCGGATACAATATCCACCGTTATCTGATTCGGATGCTTTTCGTTGTACTCCGCAAGCAGACTGTCAATCCGTTCAACACGAGCCAATAGAAGTTGATTCAACCGTTTGGCCTCATTGCCATAACTTGCACGAATCTCACCCCGTCCCTGATTTCCGTTCTGATTCCAATCTGCAACTTTAACAAAGATATTTGTAGTCTTACGAATTATTTGCCTGTTCCAAGTATATTCCAACTCAACAGGATAGGCTTTATCTTTATCAACCTCCTTTGGTGTACGAAGTCGATATTTGCCCAACGGATATAATCTTTTCGGTCTTCCCATAGTTTTCCTCCTTTTAGTGATATTCCTGAGGAGAAACAAAGATATGGAATTTTAGACAAACAAACTCCGATTTTGGAAGAAAAAGCCGCAATTTAGACAAACAAACCACACCATTTGAGGCAATAAAACACCAACGCGACAAACAAATTATTTTTGCTTATCGCGTTGATATTTAATTATTTAACCTATTTCAAATCTCTTAATACTCCTCCTCATTAAAGAAGAAATCCTCCTTACTAGGATAATCCGGCCAAATATCTTCGATACTCTCATAGATTTCGCCCTCATCTTCCATCTCTTGGAGGTTCTCAATAACTTCAAGAGGAGCACCCGAACGCATGGCATAATCAATCAATTCATCCTTGGTTGCCGGCCAGGGAGCATCTTCAAGTTTTGATGCTAGTTCCAATGTCCAATACATAATCTTGAGTATTTTAAATGAATACTAAATTTGTCTCGTTTTCTATTTTTCGGCAAAAGTATAATAAAATCTATCATTTCCAACTATTATCCCAAAATATTTCATTATTTTGTTCATCAAAATTAATTTTTCGGGATAATACAAACAAATAATCTGATAATCTGTTGACAAATGCTAATACTTCGGGAGATATTGTACAAGTTTCGGACAAAGCCAAAATGCGTCTTTCAGCTCTCCGGCAAATAGTACGACAAACATGGCAAACGGCTGCTCCACGACTTCCGCCGGGAATGATGAAAGCACAAAGTTCGGGCAATTGCTCGTCCAGCTTATCAATCTCCCTCTCGATACTTTCCACGTGTTCGGAGGTAATGATACTGGCCGGTTTCAATTGTGTTTTCTCCAGGTCAGTGGCCAGGTGTGAACCGATGGCGAATAACTTATGCTGAATACCCAAGATAAAATTTCGGTCGGACTCCTCTTGCAGATATGTGTGCAGCCATCCCAGGTGAGAATTTAATTCATCCACCGTTCCGTAAGCTTCCAGACGGATATGAGTCTTTGGAACACGACTTCCGCCGACAAGACTGGTAGTTCCTTTGTCTCCGGTCTTTGTATATACAAGGCTCTTTTTCATAATTTTCTTTTTTACTATTATTATAAGGTAAACGTACAAAGGTTCTTAGAAGTTGATGATATACTGCTGTTTTATCTTCGTTTTATCAAAAAATAGTAAACCGACGTCATACAGGTCGAAGGTTATGCCGACCCTTTCGTCAGCCAGCCACTTTTTCCAAAGCGCTTTCATCTCTTTGGAATAGCAGATTCCATGAATAACAAATACACTTTTAAGGGTAGTACGGCATACGCAAATCCGAAAGACCTCTTCCAGTAAGTCCGGATTACGGTAATCGTTCAGATACAGAAAATCGACTGAAGTATCCGCATCCAGAAACAGTTCCGACAAGTCGGAAGCAAAGAGATAGGAAGCTGATGGTTTAGCGGACTGCAGATACAGGGCTGTCGCGGTAGGACGCCCAACCTCAATAATCGTATCAGGCTGCACTCTATTTACCAACCGGAACAAAAAACGGTTTACCTTTTGAGAACCTTTGGTCCACCCACGCTCTCTTATCATCTTTTTTTGTTCCTCTTTCAAGGAAGAATAAGCATAATATGGCATCTTTTCATAAATCACATCGGTAATCAGACTGAAAGCAAATGGGGAATGGACACCATATCCGCAACGATGACGGAAGCGGGAAAGCCAGATAAAAGGTCTTTTTATACAGAGTAGAAGATTCATAAAATAATCGTTCATTTTTTATTCTCTTCGCAAAGATATATTTTTTTATTGAAAAAGGGTTGGTTCTTTGCAGGAACCAACCCTTATTCATTTATTCCAAGTTACTACTGCAGTCTGAATGACACAGGTACAGTATATTTCACTCGAACTTTCTTACCATTTTGCACTCCGGGAGTCCATTTCGGCATAGAACTTATCACGCGGATAGCTTCTTTATCCAAATAAGGATCAACCCCTCGTACCACTTCAGGATTAGAAATCGTTCCGTCTCTATCTACTACAAACTGAACAATGACTTTTCCTTGTGAGCCTGTTTCTTGCGAAATCGTCGGATATTTGATATTGCTACCTAAATATTTCATTAAAGCAGCTGTACCTCCAGGAAACTCCGGCATGACTTCAACACTTACGTGAATAATGTCTTCAACTACCGTTTCTGTTTCTACCACTGGTGGTATCCAAATAACGTCATGAACTGCATTCATATCCTCTGACACTGTAGAAACGTTATCCGTCACCTCCATATTGTTTTCCACTATTTCGAACAATTCTGTTACCTTAGTTTCGGGAGGAGGAGGCGGTTCCAGTTTCTCTTCAGGGAATGTGATCGGAACTAGCTCTGTTACAAAGATGGATTCATCATCTGGTGATAGTGCTGCAACCCTGACATCATGTTGTGTCCATTCGAACGAAACGAACATGAAGGCTAGCGCAACAACCAAACCCATCAACAACCAAGAACCCCGTTGATTCTCAATTGCAGCCTTTTTTGATTTCTTGGCTTCCATAAAAAATGTGTTTAAGTAATTAATAATAGAAAATATATAGTATATATACTACTTTTCGTTTTTCCTCTTAAGCATTACTTAAAGTGCTCTCTTGCTGCAATAAATATAATCTTTTTATGGATAGGTTGTTACGACGTCTCTTGTTTATTTTATTCTTTTCTCTTCTTTTGAATAAAATTTATGAATAATTCGTTCGGAATCTACATGGTTCGGACGGATTGCCTTACGATATTCTTTCATATCTTCAAATGTTGAACTTAGGAAAACATCTGGTAAAGGAACATAGATCAACTTATCTATTCTTCCTGTACGAAGCACAGCCGGATCAATTTTGTCAGAATTACATTTATGCACCTATAATAACAGGATTTTCTTTACTCACCACCGGTCTGAAGATTTTAGCTACATTCTCTGAAATATAAGTCCAGAAAATTTTTAATCCCTCTTTTATTCGGGAGATGATATGTAAACCGGAAAAATACTCTATAACCTTATCATAAGCATCACCCAATCCATTCAAGATAGACTCCTCAACATTGTCATAAAGCCAGTTCAGAGCTTTATACATTCCGTATCCACCAATCAACACACCAGCTATGAGGCCAAGCGTTGCCGAACCAATCAGACTACTTAATACAAGACTTACTGTTCCGATTCCCAATAACATAAGATGCAAATTGATCCAAATGAAAAGCCCGATAATAAGTGCTCCGCCAATGCATTTCAATAAGTCAAACGCAGTCTCCCATGAAATCAATCCGCTTTTAGCTTAAGCCACTACTTTACTACGTTCCATGCCTGCAGCTACACTCATCCCCAAAAGTTCTGCATCAATTTCTCCTGTATTTCATAGACATTTTCTATGAATCTTGTTTTAAGCAACTTCTATTTACAATTTCACATTATCCATTGCCTAATAAATTTTCGTTCCACTTAAGTTGAAAACAGACTCATTTAAATGAAACCTATATTCAACTTTAGTAGAACGAAAACGGTAATGTAGATTAAATGAACAATTTATGAAAGAACAGAAAATAAATATAGCTTCATCACAGATTATCTTTTATAGTTCTCTGCATGAAAGGTTTAGCTTAAACTAACAGTACTTATTTTGCTCTTTTCTTTTTATCAGCGTTATCCTTCTTACGCATATCCTGATACTTCTTATATTGCTCATCAGTCAGAATGCTTTTTATTTTAGCATTTACTTCCTTCTTTTTCTTCTGCATTTCTTCTTTCGAAGGTTTTTCATTCGATTTATTTTTTGCAGGTCTCATTTCTTCCATTGCTGCTTTAAAATCTTTAGCCTGCTTTTCATTCAATCCAAGATCGGTAACCATCTGCTCTATACGTTTCTCTCTATCAGCTTTTCCTTTCTGACGATTTTGAGCCATACATACAGTTGAGCCAATCAACAACGCAACTGCTAAACTTAAAATTTGCTTTCTCATAATTTTAATTCTCATATTAAGTTAGTTATGAATGTTAGACCTCACAAATAAGTGAAAGTTAATTCTAACTTGAAACGAAATATGACTTTTTCACATTATTAATAAATAATGTGAATCAGTAGTTGAATTCATCCTTTTCTCACGGTTTTGAACCAAATATAGGTTGTTCAGGATAGATTTCGGAAACGTGGTGGGAAATCAGAAAAAGACGGTTGTTTTTTTTAGATTCCCCGTTATCTTTCATAGAAAGATGTGGGCAAAGTGTGAGGGATGTATTAGAATTACTAATGACTCAGATTCAACTGCTGATTCGCATTAATAAGAAGTTATTCAAGAAAACAGCGATAGCATATAAGAATAATGACGGAATCATTATTATATATCATCACTATTTATGTCGGATAGTGTCACTATTTTATAGCAGATAATCAGAAGAAATTTCGTTATGATCTCCTTTCATCTATAATACTACCTAAACGAAAATCTTACAATTAACAGTTTTGAGGAATCTGTCACAGAATCAAAGGTTTAAAGATATAGAAAAAAGCGCGGCACATTTGATTACGGAGCACACTTTTTCTATCCTTGTAAGATATAATGCACAAAGAAAATGAAATTTATATGAATAAGAAGGCAATAATCGCAATGCTGCTCATCATAATAAGTATGGTAGCTCAAGCACAACAGATTAAAGTGGAATATGAAAACAAAGTAAATTCTCTTCCTGAACTAATGCAACAATATTTTCAAATGCAAGGTGTGCAGCATTTACATCTGACTATTAAAGGAGATTTCAATAGTAAACGTGCCTAAATAAAGAAAATATCATGTAACAACGGAGTTTCCACAGCATGTGAACTTCTCCCCAACTTCATCCATTTCATATTAGTTGACAGCATCGAGACACTTGACTTTATGGCAATACCATATGGAGCAGATAGTTTGCGCATTACCTGTTTCTATCCCACAAACAATAATACACCACTTTTCACAGATACAGTACGTATAGACAAAATGAAGATTCTAATGGAAACATTTACACCTGGCAATGGAGCTGACACTCCTATTATGGCTTATTTTTTACGTTGATCCATGAAAGTTTCAGTAATGTTTCAGCCCAAAACAAATAAAACCTTCATAAAAGCTTTTAATCAGCTATCTATGAAGGTTTCCTTGTACCCAGACCCGGGGTCGAACCGGGATGGAAGTGAATCCACTGGTGTTTGAGACCAGCGCGTCTACCGATTCCGCCATCTGGGCGCATACTTGATTTCTCAATTGCGGTGCAAAGATACGACATTATTTTGATTCTACAATAGTTTGGCAAAAAAAAGGAGAAAAAAATAATAAAACATATCTTAAACACTTCTCTATTCAGAGAATAAACCGTACATTAGCAGAAACTTTAAAATAGAGTCACTATCATGACAAACCAGGATAATTATTGCGTGATTATGGGTGGCGGCATTGGAAGCCGCTTCTGGCCGTTTAGCCGCAAAACATTGCCCAAACAATTTCTAGATTTCTTCGGAACGGGTCGTTCACTTTTGCAACAGACTTTTGACCGGTTCCAAAAGGTTATCCCAACAGAAAATATTCTTATCGTTACCAATGCAATGTATGCGGACTTAGTGAAGGAACAATTGCCCGAAGTCAACGAAGAACAGATTCTGCTGGAGCCCGCAAGACGAAATACCGCTCCATGTATAGCATGGGCCTCTTACCACATCCGAGCACTGAACCCGAACGCCAATATCGTAGTCGCTCCTTCAGACCATTTAATTTTAAAAGAAGATGAGTTTCTTGCCGCTATTGAGAAAGGACTTGATTTTGTTTCACGCTCAGAAAAGTTACTGACATTAGGAATTAAACCCAATCGCCCGGAAACAGGGTACGGATATATACAAATAGACGAACCCGCAGGAGGAAGCTTCTATAAAGTAAAAACATTCACTGAAAAACCGGAACTGGAATTAGCTAAAGTATTCGTAGAGAGTGGAGAATTTTACTGGAATTCCGGCCTGTTTATGTGGAATGTAAATACAATTATCAAAGCAAGTGAAGATTTACTACCTGAATTAGCTTCCAAACTGGCACCGGGAAAAGATATTTATGCCACCGATAAGGAGAAAGCATTTATCGAAGAGAACTTCCCAGCATGTCCTAATGTATCCATCGACTTCGGCATTATGGAGAAAGCGGATAATGTGTATGTATCGTTAGGAGATTTTGGCTGGTCCGATCTTGGAACCTGGGGATCACTTTATGATTTATCGGAAAGAGACCCGGAAGGCAATGTTACTCTGAAGTGCCATTCACTTATATATAATAGTAAAGACAACATGGTAGTACTTCCGAAAGGCAAACTGGCCGTTATCGATGGACTGGAAGGATTTCTGATAGCTGAATCGGAGAACGTTCTTTTGATTTGCCGCAAAGATGAAGAACATGCCATCCGTAAATATGTAAACGATGCCCAAATGCAACTGGGTGATGATTTCATTTAATAATACGCAACCTGACGCCGGAGCAAAAACCGGATAAGATCATACAAATAGCGAACGGTGAACAAACTGCATAATTAATTGCAGAGAGTTCACCGTTCACTGTTTATAATCGAAAAACTTTGTGTGTCTTTAAATAATCATGAGTTTCTAAATAATCTCTATTCCCTGCTCTTTGCAAAGTTGCAGTCCCAGATCTTTCAATTTAAACTTCTGAATCTTTCCACTACCTGTCATCGGGAATTCATTCACAAAGAAGATATATTTCGGAATCTTATAACGAGATATTTTATTTCTGCAGAAATCACGTACATCGGCTTCCTGCATTTGTACTCCTTCCTGCAAAATAATAAATGCTCCGACTGCCTCACCATACTTTTTAGAAGGAATACCTGCCACCTGAACATCTTTTACTCCATCAAGCTTATAAAGAAACTCTTCTATTTCGCGCGGATAAATATTCTCACCACCACGAATAATCATATCCTTGATACGTCCGGTAATCCGGTAATTTCCATCTTCATCCTTGATACCCAAGTCGCCGGAATGCAAAAAGTTGTTTTCATCAAGTACTTCCGCCGTTGCTTCCGGATTCTTATAATATCCTTTCATGGTATTATAACCACGGTTACACATTTCACCTTGTACACCAACCGGACATTCTTCACCTGTTTCAGGATCAATCACCTTCACCTCCGTAAATTCAAAATCACGTCCTACCGTATTACAACGTACATCAAACGGATCATCAATACGAGAAGCTGTCATACCCGGAGCTGCCTCTGTCAATCCATATACACTGGTCACCTTCATATACATCTTCTCTTCTACCTGCTTCATCAGTTCGATAGGACACAGCGAACCCGCCATAATACCTGTACGAAGACAAGACATATCAAAGAGATCGAACATCGGATGATGCAACTCGGCAATAAACATAGTCGGCACACCATAAAGAGCCGTACAACGTTCTTTATGAATAGAAGCCAGCACAACCAACGGGTCGAAACGCTCCACCATCACTTGTGTGCAGCCATGAGTCAAACAGTTCATGGTAGCCAATACTACCCCAAAGCAATGGAACAGCGGAACACAACAACAAAGCTTGTCATCTGCCGTGAACTTCATGTGTTCACCGGTCAGGAATCCATTATTAGCAATATTATAATGTGTCAGCATCACCCCTTTCGGAAAACCGGTAGTGCCCGACGTATATTGCATATTTACCACATCATGACAATCAACCTTGCTTTTGAGTTCGCTCAAACGGTCATCTTCCACATTATTTCCCAACAACAGAATCTCCGCCGTATTATACATACCACGATGCTTTTCCTGACCTACATACACTACATTGCGCATATATGGAAAACGTTCACTCTTCAAATGTCCGCGCTCACAGGTTTTCAATTCAGGAAGCATCGTATAAGTCATTTGTACAAAGTCGCTATCCTTTTCTCCATTCACTATACAAAGCGTATGCATATCCGAGTTCTGACAAAGATACTCTAATTCCGATTGCTTATAATTCGTATTTACTGTAACATATACTGCACCAATTTTCGCGCAAGCATACAATAATGTCAACCAATCAGGAACATTAGCAGCCCAGATACCCACATGGGTACCTCGTTCCACACCAATGGCGATCAGACCTTTCGCCATATCATCTACACGCTGGTTAAACTGGCTCCAGGTAAAACGGAGATTACGGTCGGAATATACAATATATTCCTTATCGGGAGTCTCTTCAGCCCAGTGCTCCAGCCACTGTCCCAAAGTACGATCAAATAATTGCATGTAATTATACTTAAATCTTGTTTCCTACTATTTCAATCAAATCGGTGTGTAAATTACTGCCAGTATTTTTGCAGCCTGTCCCTCATAAGCATGTACATGATGAGGAACAATGGAATCATAATAAATACTATCACCTTCTTCCAGCAGATAGGTGTTCTTGCCATAGCTGATTTCCATGACACCTTCCATAACCATGATAAACTCCTCTCCTTCATGAGAAGAAAGCACGAAGTCAGTATCTTCCGTCGGCATCACATCAATAATAAACGGTTCCATGTGACGGTCCGCCTTCGACTTGGACAACGAATGATATTCCATATGTTTGCGAGAGTGAATCGCATTATTGGAAAAACTGATCGCATCCTTGGCTTCTTTCTTGCGGCATACTACCGGTCCCACTTCATCCTGATCATCAAGGAAAGTACCCAGACGTACTCCCAACACACGCGCAATCTTAATCAGCGGTGCGAGAGAAGGTATATCAATGTTATTCTCAATACGTTCAACCTGTTCGATAGCCAAACCTGAACGTTGCGCCAACTCTTCTATGGTTATTGATTTATCTTCGCGGAGGGCTTTAATTTTCTCGCCAACAATCTTACTTGTATCCATTTTGAAAGCATTTTAGTTATCAAAGGTGATAAATTATAATAATTAAGCTGCAAAAATAGCAAAATCTTTAGATGAATACAATTATAACCGAAGAAAATACGATTGTCAGGAAGAAAAAGAAGAAACTAAAAAAAAGCCGCTCCTCGATAATGAGGAACGGCTTTAAATCTTTTCGCGACAAGTAGATTACTTACGCAAACCGAGCTCTTTAACAATAGCACGATATCTTTCGATATCTCTTGCTTTCAGGTAGTCGAGTAAACGACGACGCTTACCTACCAACATTGTTAACGCTCTTTCAGTACTATAATCTTTTCTGTTGAGCTTCATGTGCTCAGTCAGGTGAGAAATACGGTAGGAAAACAATGCCACTTGGGCCTCAGCTGAGCCGGTGTCAGTGTTAGACTTTCCGTACTTTCCGAAGATTTCTTGCTTTTTAGCAGCGTCTAAATACATAATTCTTAGAATTTTAATTGATAAATTATTCTTTTGAGCGTGCAAAGATAGGCATTATCTTTATATCACACAACGATTTACAAGAAAAAATTGCTATCATTACGCATATTTCTAATCCTATTTTCGTACCTTTGCAGCCAAATAATAGGTATTATATGCAAAATATTCGAAACATTGCAATCATTGCCCATGTTGACCATGGGAAAACAACGCTGGTTGACAAGATGCTATTGGCCGGAAATTTATTCCGCAGCAACCAAAATAGTGGTGAACTTATCTTGGATAACAACGATTTGGAACGCGAACGTGGTATAACGATTCTTTCCAAAAACGTATCCATCAATTACAACGGTACAAAAATTAATATTATTGATACTCCGGGACACAGCGACTTCGGTGGTGAGGTAGAACGTGTATTGAATATGGCCGATGGCTGTATTCTGTTGGTAGATGCCTTCGAAGGTCCGATGCCCCAGACTCGTTTCGTACTGCAAAAGGCGCTCGAAATTGGTCTGAAGCCCATTGTGGTAGTTAATAAGGTAGATAAACCTAATTGCCGCCCGGAAGAAGTTTACGAGATGGTTTTCGACTTGATGTTCAGCTTGAACGCAACGGAAGATCAGCTGGACTTCCCCGTGATTTACGGTTCCGCCAAGAACAACTGGATGAGTACCGACTGGCAGCAACAAACTGACAGCATCACTCCGTTACTGGATTGTATCGTCGAAAACATTCCGGCACCGCAACAATTGGAAGGTACTCCCCAGATGTTGATTACTTCTTTGGATTATTCTTCATATACCGGCCGTATCGCCGTAGGTCGCGTACATCGTGGTACATTAAAAGAAGGTATGAATATAACGCTTGCGAAACGTAACGGTGATATGTTCAAGAGCAAAATTAAGGAACTCCATGTTTTCGAAGGTTTAGGCCGCGTGAAAACAAATGAGGTTTCTTCCGGTGACATCTGCGCACTGGTAGGTATCGACGGATTCGAGATTGGAGATACAGTGTGTGATTTCGACAATCCGGAAGCATTGCCACCAATCGCAATTGACGAACCGACCATGAGTATGTTGTTTGCTATCAACGATTCTCCTTTCTTCGGTAAGGATGGTAAGTTTGTGACTTCACGTCATATCCACGATCGTTTGATGAAGGAACTCGACAAGAACCTGGCTCTCCGCGTAAGAAAGAGTGAAGAAGACGGTAAATGGATTGTTTCCGGCCGTGGCGTACTCCACCTTTCTGTGTTAATTGAAACAATGCGCCGCGAGGGATATGAATTGCAGGTAGGTCAGCCGCAGGTTATCTTCAGAGAAATCGACGGTGTGAAATGCGAACCGATTGAAGAGTTGACCATCAACGTACCGGAAGAATATTCCAGCAAGATTATTGATATGGTTACCCGCCGTAAAGGTGAAATGGTAAAGATGGAAAATACAGGCGAACGCATCAATCTTGAATTCAATATGCCTTCACGCGGTATCATCGGTTTGCGTACCAACGTACTGACAGCTTCTGCCGGCGAAGCCATTATGGCGCACCGTTTCAAAGAATATCAGCCACACAAAGGAGAAATAGAACGCCGTACCAATGGTTCTATGATTGCTATGGAAAGCGGAACAGCTTTTGCTTATGCCATCGACAAATTGCAGGATCGCGGTAAGTTCTTTATTTTCCCGCAGGACGAAGTTTATGCAGGACAAGTAGTAGGCGAGCACTCTCATGACAACGACCTGGTTATCAACGTAACCAAATCGAAAAAATTGACGAATATGCGTGCTTCCGGTTCGGATGACAAGGTACGCCTGATTCCGCCTATCCAGTTCTCACTTGAAGAAGCGCTGGAATATATTAAGGAAGATGAATATGTAGAAGTTACTCCAAAGGCAATGCGTATGCGTAAAGTGATTTTGGACGAAATCGAACGTAAACGTGCCAACAAGAACTAACCATTCTTTCATTATATTATAGTAGAAATCCCGGTGAAACGCTGTGTTTTACCGGGATTCTATTTTTTCTGCAAATATGGCACGCATTACTAATACAACAGCACCCTACCACACCCGCCAGACAAATCAACAGGATAGGATGAAGATTCCATTTCCATGTACCCCAAAAGGCTGCCGCAAAAATACCAATACTTTTATAGTCCATAAAATATTCTCTATTCATCATAAGCAATGCAGCCGAAGCAATCAGAGCAACCGACATAGGAAGCAGTCCGGACGTAGCCGTCTTTAAAAGTAAATAGTCCCGTTTTGACAAATATAGGAAAAAAACTAAAAAGGCGGCATTCCTTTTAATAGAAAGCAAGTATAGCAATAAAAAAGGCGGTTCGAAATCGAACCGCCTTCCATATTATATCTGATTCTCCAATTAGAGTTTCGGACCAGCTGCAACCAAAGCTTTACCAGCTTCGTTACCAGTAAATTTAGCGAAGTTCTTGATGAAACGTCCAGCCAAATCTTTTGCTTTTTCTTCCCATTTGCAAGCACATTCGTAAGTGTCGCGTGGGTCAAGGATCTTCGGATCAACACCCGGAAGTTCTGTAGGAACAACAAAGTCGAAGAAAGGAATAACCTTAGTAGGAGCTTTGTCAATAGAACCATCAAGAATAGCGTCGATGATACCACGAGTATCTTTGATAGAGATACGTTTGCCGGAACCATTCCAACCAGTGTTAACCAAGTATGCTTTAGCACCAGTCATTTCCATCTTCTTAACCAGTTCTTCTGCATATTTAGTTGGGTGCAATGACAAGAAAGCAGCACCGAAGCAAGCAGAGAATGTCGGAGTCGGTTCAGTGATACCACGTTCTGTACCAGCCAATTTAGCAGTAAATCCAGACAAGAAATAGTACTGAGCTTGTTCAGGGTTCAGGATAGATACTGGAGGCAATACACCGAATGCATCAGCAGACAAGAAGATAACTTGTTTAGCGTGAGGACCTTTAGACACCGGTTTAACGATATTTTCGATGTGGTAGATAGGATAAGAAACGCGAGTGTTTTCAGTCACGCTCTTATCTGTAAAATCGATCTTGCCGTTAGCGTCAACTGTTACGTTTTCAAGCAAAGCGTCACGTGTGATAGCATTGTAGATATCCGGTTCGCTTTCTTTATCCAGGTTGATAACCTTAGCGTAGCAACCACCTTCGTAGTTGAATACACCTTCGTTATCCCATCCGTGTTCGTCGTCACCAATCAACTTACGTTTCGGGTCAGTAGACAAAGTAGTCTTACCTGTACCGGACAGACCGAAGAAGATAGCAGAGCTAGTTCCTTCCATATCCGTGTTAGCAGAGCAGTGCATAGAAGCGATACCACGAAGCGGGTTCATGTAGTTCATGATAGAGAACATACCTTTCTTCATTTCACCACCGTACCAAGTATTCAGGATTACTTGTTCTTTAGTCTTCAGGTTGAATACTGTAGCAGTTTCAGAGTTCAAGCCCAGTTCTTTGTAGTTGTCAACTTTTGCTTTAGAAGCGTTGAAACATACGAAATCAGGTTCTCCGTAGTTAGCAAGTTCTTCAGCAGTCGGGCGGATGAACATGTTAGTTACGAAGTGAGCCTGCCAAGCTACTTCCATGATGAAACGTACTTTCATACGAGTAGCTTCGTTAGCACCACAGAAAGTATCAACAACGAACAAACGTTTGCCGGAAAGTTGTTTTACAGCTTTAGCTTTCAAATCAGCCCAAGCTTCTTCAGTACATGGTTTGTTGTCGTTTTTGTAATCTTCAGAAGTCCACCATACAGAATCAGCAGAAGCTTCATTCTTAACGAAGAATTTATCTTTAGGAGAACGACCGGTATAGATACCTGTCATCACGTTCACAGCGCCTAATTCAGTTACTTGACCTTTTTCAAAGCCTTCCAGACTCGGTTTTGTTTCTTCAGCGAACAAAACATCATAAGACGGATTGTGCAAAATCTCGGTCACACCTGTGATGCCGTACTTGCTTAAATCTAAATTTGCCATTTTCTTTGAATTAATTAAAATTGGTATTTTGTTTTCTATCTCTTTTCACCTTAACATAGGGGAGCTTAGAATACCCCCTTGTAAATCCGGCTACAAAAGTAATACTTTCTTTGGAAAGGAAGAAGGTATTAGAGAAATTTTTCCCTAATTGAAACTCTTTTATAAATTCCTAACAATATCTGCAAACTGAATATTGCAATTTGAAAGATTATCGTTTACTTTGCAAGCCAGTATGCTGACAATACTGTGAAAATGAGATTAAAATCTGATTAAAAAATAATATGAAAGTAATTGATTTTGGCCAAACTAATTCGATTCTAAACCAGTACATATCCGAAATTAGAAATGTAGAAGTTCAGAACGACCGCCTGCGTTTCCGCCGTAACATCGAACGGATCGGAGAAATCATGGCTTATGAAATGAGTAAAGAGTTTAAATACTCGGTAAAGAACATCCAGACACCACTGGGAATCGCTCCGGTCAGTACGCCGGACAATAATCTAGTAATCAGCACTATTCTGCGTGCAGGTTTGCCTTTCCATCAAGGTTTCCTTAGTTATTTCGACGGGGCGGAGAATGCGTTTGTTTCCGCTTATCGCAAATATAAAGATACGCTAAAATTCGATATACACATAGAATATATCGCTTCTCCCCGCATTGATGACAAAACGCTGATTATCACCGACCCTATGCTGGCAACTGGGGGTAGTATGGAACTTAGTTACCAGGCAATGCTGACGAAAGGACACCCTGCCGAAATTCATGTTGCTTCGATTATCGCCAGCCAAAAGGCTATCGATCATATAAAGAATGTATTTCCTGAAGACAAGACAACAATCTGGTGCGCAGCCATCGACCCCGAACTCAACGAACATTCTTACATTGTTCCGGGACTGGGCGATGCAGGCGATCTTGCCTACGGTGAAAAAGAATAAACGTTTAAAGATTCTTCCGATATTGCTGCGGTGAAACCCCAACCTGCTTCTTAAAGAACGTACCGAAATAAGAGGCATTGGGGAAGCCGAAGGCATTTGAAATCTCCTGAATATCCTTCTGCGTATTTTTAAGTAACGAAATACTCTTACGAATGATAGCTTTGAATACAAGTTCCTGCACGGTATATCCGCAGATACTTTTAGAAACGGCAGAAAGATATTTAGGAGACAAACACAATTTATCCGCATAAAACTCAACGCTGCGTTCCTGCATATAATATTTTTCGATCAACTGGATCAGATGAATAAAGACTTCGTTTTTGCGTCCTCCCACTTCCCTCCCGCCATTAACGAGTTTGCGATTATAAATGGAACAAATCCTGTACGTCAATGCAAGTAGAAGTAATTTCTGTTCATAAAGTTTAAATGAATTTTCTTCCGACTGTAACACATTGTCCAATAAAGACATATACTTTACTATCTCTTCTTCCTCACCAGTAGACCATACACAAGAAGGTTCTTCGGGAGTAAGGCGAGAATACATATACATGGAAACAACCAGATTCCCCATAATATCCCGGATAGGTTCTATCTGATAGATCAAAATCTGCACCTTCATGTCTTCCGACTCTTGCAAAACCTGAAACTCGCCATCTTCGGGAATAAACAAACTTTCGCCCGCTTCAGCGGAATGCTTTTTCTGATTAAGCGAAAACTGGAAATTACCTTGGTGGCAAATAATCAGCCCCAGTCCTTTCATTTGAAAAGGTTTCTTCAGTGAGGGTGGAAAATTTACAAATATCCCTTCGGAACTACATATATTTTTCCCACTTAACAAATTGCGATCAAACTGCAATAAACGATTTTGTCCGCCATCCATCATACTAATATATTAACAGATCATTATCAAAAACGACACTAAGTTAGCAATTTTCGTTTAGGATAAGGAACAACAAGCACAAATATCATACAAATTAATCCACCATAAATTGTCCATCCCGCCATCTCTTTGAGTGCAGAGAGCGTGGCCTGCACCTGAATACGCCCTTTAGTAGATATAGCAGCCATGTTACGGGCTTCCGTCTCACTCTTTCCCTGATATTTCATACCCTGTACCGTACCGAGGAAGGAAGTGGAAGCATCCGGATTAAGCAGGTCCACATTTTGCGCATAACGGGTGATATAGTGTTGCTGCCGTTCCTGCAAAACATTTGTATAAATTGCTCCGCCAATACTCGGTCCCACAACCATACGTACGGTAAGCATAATACAGATCCAAGTGGAAAGATATTTAAAAGGCATACGTTGATTGGCATAAGCTGCCGTCAACGCATACAGAATCATCATGCCTGTGGCACGGATGATAACTGCATATTTCAGACGCTCGTAAACTCCTGCTGTCTGCACCTCGAAATACATGAAAACAGCTGATAAAGACAGGAAGAAGAATCCCATCGCAAACAGATACTTAAAATGTAATCCTTTACCTCCCAACACCATAGCAATCACGGCACCAACAGCGTAACCTACCATACACCAATTACCTAATGAAGCATTCTGCAGATTATCGAGATGCATCCCCACTCCTGCAAACACATTGACAAACATAGCACTGGAGTTTATCACCATCAATAATAAGTAAAGTAATGCTCCCATACGTATAGTACGCAGTTTGAACGCATCCAGCAAAACATAAGGCGACCGGCGCGTTACGTCCATATAAAGAAAAGCTCCCGCAAAAAGAATACTTACAGCTGTCGCCCAACGGATAGATTCGTCATCATACCAGTCGAGTACTTTTCCATAAACCAGCACATACGTGAGACAAGTCAGCGAGATGCAAAATGCAGTGACATTGCCGAACTTACGGAAATTAATAGGAAACCTTCCGGGAAACTTATAATTCGGCATGGTAATAAACAGGAGCAAAATAGAGATCAAAAGAATCCCCATCATAAAGTAATACACATATTTCCACTCATATTCAAAGGACAGCCAAGCCGTCAATGCTGTGCCTGACTGTCCCAGAATCATAAAAAACAGATAAACAGCCGGCTGACTCACACATCTTTCAATGTCCAATTTATTCCAACCGGCAGTATCTTTCGGCTCCAAGCCCGGAGTTATATTGCGGGTAGCTTCCATTCCACCCGCATACCAAATGAGTGTGAACAGATTGACCATCATCAGTACCATACGCAAGAAACCCGTCAGAAGACTACAAAGCGCCAACAGAAAAACGCTGTCTGTCTTTGCACAGATATAACTGAATATATACATGAACGCAAACCCGACAATACACATCATCTTCTCCCGCCGTACACACACCAACTGATATAGGAAAGGCGCAAAGGCTGCCATACCAATAGAAGTTACAAAATTGGCAAACTGGATATGCTCGGATATAATGCCAAGCCCGCTCATCATTTCGGTGCTATTCACCGAATAAACCCCGCCTACCGTAAGAATCGGCAGAAAGAAGAATAACAGAATGATAATACCCAACGGCTTGGGCATCCAGCTATAGAAAGGATAATTTTTAGGATAAGAGGGCATCGGATTAATTAAAAATTACAAATTAAAAATTATAAGGCAGTGTATATAGACAGAAAGGTCGGAGGGATTAGAGTTTGGCTTTCACTACTACCATCATGCCTGCGGCTAATCGTTCGTTATCTTCTTTCGACAAATCGGTGAAATCGATTCGTACGGGAATACGTTGCTGAATCTTCACAAAGTTACCTGCCGAATTATCCGTCGGCACTAATGAATATTTAGACCCGGTAGCTCCTGATATAGAGGTGACTTTGCCTTTAAACTCTTTATCGCTAATGGCATCTACTGTGACAAATACTTCCTGTCCGATATGCAGATTCTCGATTTGTGTCTCCTTATAATTGGCAACGATCCATTTCTGGGTATCAGGAAGAATATAGGTGACGGTCTGCCCTGCCGAAATAAACTGTCCTTCCTCTAATGAGCGGCGGCCGAGCTTTCCGTTACAAGGAGCTATTACAACCGTATAGGAAAGATTCAACCGGGCCATTTCAAGCGCAGCTGTTGCTCTTTGAATGGCCGCTTCGGTATTCATGCGACGGTAGGACACTTCATCTACACCGGAAAGAGCTGCTTTTTTCTGCCTTTTCGTAGCTTCCAGTTTCTTATGCGTAGCTTCATAATCAGTGACGATCTGTTCAAGTTGGATAGGAGTAGCCGCATTTCGTTTCACGAGGTTCTCATACCGTTTCCGGTCTTTTTCCAGTTTCGCCAACCGTACTTCAATTTCGGCAATAGACGCATCATAAACAGATGCTGTTGTCTGCGTGGTATTGAGTGTTGCATTGATGACTGTCGCACCGGCTTGCGCATCTTTCAAGGCAGCTTCAGCTTCCATTACGCGGATTTTATATTCACGATCATCCAGTATCAGCAAAGTATCTCCTTTATGTACCTCCTGATGTTCTGTAAAGTAGATTTTGTCAATGTAACCCGAGGCACGTAGATTGATAGGAGACACATATTGTTCTATTTGTGCATCGTTACTAGTCTCCGTCTGGCTATAATTCAAAAAAAGGCAGATCACTTCAATCACTCCCCAAACAATAATAGCCACTCCGAGAAGGCTGATAGCAATCTGCCAGCGACGAAGTTTCTTCATTTTTTTTGCTTTCTCCTGATGAGTAGCGGAAGGAATGTTATTTTCCATTGTTTCCATATTTATGATTGTTATTTTGCGTATTATTTGACTAATGATTCTATTTGTCCGGTCAGTTTAAGCAGCATCAGGTTAGTCACCCGATAGTTATAATGTGCGCTGATATAATTGTTTTGAGCTTCACTCATCTGCATTTCATCTTGCAGCACTTCCGTCATGGAAGCGATGCCTTCCCGGTAACGGTCGGAAGTGACTGCGTACACATCTTCGGCAAGCAAGTAGTTATCCTTCTGTTTCTTAAAGTTACGCTGATTGTTCATCAGGTCGTTCACAGCATTCAGATATTGAGTTTGCAAATTCTTCCGGGCATCTTCCCATGCCAGTCTTCTGTTCTCTATATCAATCATCGCCTTTTTTATTTTATAGGTTTTATCCAGTCCGTCAAAAATCGGAATACGCAAGGTTAGCCCCACCCCATAGGAACGAAACCATTGATTGGACGGACCGGAGTGGAACCAATGATAACCCTTATCCGTATATGCAGCATATCGCCAACTGCCTGTCAGACTAAGAGAAGGGATATATCCATTAGTAATGATCTTCTTTTGTCGTTCCGCCAGTTGCACTTGCGATTGTGAGAGTTGAAGTTCATAGATGTTTTCCGACAAGCCGGTCAGGGCTACCGTAGTAATGCTATCGGCATTTACCGGTGTCAGTGCGATTTCCTTTTCAGCCGGATAATCCATAATGTATTTCAGCATATTCAATTGCTGTTTCATCATGGCTTGTGCATTATCATATTGCACCTTCAGATTTTCCAAATTGATATTGACTCTTTTCAGATCGACTTCCATAGACATTCCGTTATCAAAGAAAGCCTGTGTAATATCTCTCAATTCTTCCAAACGAGTGATATTTGCTTTTATCAGCATGATTTGTTCAGCTGTGACCTGTCCGAGATAATACATCTTACTGATTTGAAGAATAACATCTTCCCTGGCTTTTCCATAAGACAGACGACTGATTTCTTCCATCACTTTAGCTATGGACATAGAAGTATAAAGAGTCTGATTGAAAAGCGGCATCTGCATTTCCAGCCCTGCATTAGCAGAATGTTGCAATGTTTTCGTTATATTATAGGGAACTCCGTAAGATGAACCGTCTGTGACTGACACCGGAGGATCAAAATTGTTATTATAACCGGCCATCGCATTAATTTGCGGCAACAGCTTCGAACGGTTTTCAGATACGCCATATTTACTTTTCTGTATTTCTTTACGTTTCCCTTCTAACGACAAGTTATTGTCAATACCAATACGGAGACAATCCTCTAATGTCAGAATCTCTACCTCCTGTGTGTTCCCGTTTAACACGAACAAGAAAAAAAAGGAAAAAATGAATAGTAGTCTTTTCATAACATAATGCTCTATTATTGGCTACAAATTTAGTAGCTTACAGCATAATAAGACTATCCACAAACTATTTGTTTATATTCATATTTTCCTTTTTCAACGAAGAAACAATAAACAACCACTCCCATAGATAAAAACGTAAATCCTCTTTTAATCTATCATCTGCATCTATCACCTATCACCACCTAAAACCTGTGATATGCTCATCGCAGAAAGAAGCGCCAACAAGAGGCTATTTCAGTTTCATACTTGGAAACTTTAGTTTCTATGGCTTGGCACTTTAGTTTCCTCAGTGCGAAACTATAGTTTCTCTAGTGATGAAACTAAAGTTTCACAACTAGGAAACTAAGGTTTCTCACTGGGGAAACACTTGTTTCAAGCCTTGAAACGATTAGTTTCCCTATACGAAACGACTTGTCTCCCTACATACAACTTCTATTCATCCCAAGGCATAATAATATAAAGCCATAGGACGAAGAAAAGTCAGGCTGTTGATAGACAAATCTCCGTCCTTAGTCGATTTTATTTTTATCTATTCCAATATCTGCCTAGTTTTGAAGTATTAAAACCAATAAAAGCATAAGAAAGATGAGAAAAGACATGAAACTGATAGGATTGATAGCCTGCTTACTGTGTTGCGCAGGTTTTGCCAATGCACAAGAAGCCAATAAAACGCAAGAAAGGCGGCAACAAGAAAAGCGTCTTCCACGCGAAGTTCTGAATCCGGAAAAGGTAGCAACCCAGATGACAGACCAAATGAACAAGTCACTTCAACTGACAGATAAACAATATAAAAAAATATATAAGTTAAACTTGAAAGAGCAGAAAGCATTCTTCAAGGCTATGCAAAATTCGGGTGACCAACGTCCGCCAATGGGAGAAGGGCCTGGCATGCGGGGAGGACGTCCGCCAATGGGCGGAGGTCAACCACCCATGATGGGAGAAAGTGGTTTCCCAGGCAGAATGGGAGGCGGTCCGATGATGCGCAGAGATACCAATTCTGCCGACTCACTAAAGAAAGCCGCAGAAGCCAAAGAGAAGAAAATAAAAAAGATTCTAACAAAAGAGCAGTATGAGAAATGGCAGGCTGAACAAAGTGCCGCGCGAAAAAAAGCTTCTCAAAGAAGAATGCATAAAGAGATTCATTCCGACGAAAACCCGGATTTTGAACAGAAAAGTCTATAAATATCACACTTTATATGTTTCTATGAACAGCGTTTGTTTTTCATAATTTTTTAGTGAATGCAAAGTAACGGCTCTCTTCGTGATGAAGAGAGCCGCCCTTATTTAATAACCTTATGATATATACAATAGGTTTATATGCTATTTCATTCAAGACTTCTTCACTATCCTGTTCCGCTGCATCCATGCAAGGACCATAACCCCGATCAGCAACAAAGCCAGCGCTGCATAAGCAATACTTTCTGTAACCTGTATGCTTTGCGGATCAAACCACATTTCGATGGTATGTTCCCCTGCCGGTACATTTATCGCACGTAAGATATAATCTGCACGGGCAATATCAACGGGCTGACCGTCAATAGTCGCCTGCCATCCCGGATAATATATTTCGGAGAAAACAACAACTCCATCTTTAGGAGTGGAAGCTTTATAAACCAGACGATTCGGCTCGTAACTAGTCAATCGGATGGTAGATAGAGAATCTTTATATCCTTCTGTCACACCTTTCAATTGTTCTTTAAACTTCACATCCACTACGGCTGTTTCCGTTGGAAGAATATCATTCAAAGCATCAATTTCTTCATTTGCATTATTTACATACTGCACCTTATCAACAAACCACGCATTACCATATGCATAAGGATTTACCACAGGAACAGCCTGCCCCTGCTCTCCGGCAGGGAAAATGAAGTATTTTGTATTCAGCATATTCAGTACACGGAATTTGGAAGCGTCTACACTGTCCATCTGTCCACCGGCAGTAGCCACCGCCTGATAGGTCTCCTGCATTTCGGGCACGATATGATGATCTATCATTTCCTGATAGCGACGGAGCTTCGCTGCATGATAGCCACCGACACTTTTATGCCAGTATGCTGTATTGTTTTCATTAAACGTATTACCGGGAAAGCCTATAAAGTTCAACACACGATAATTTAAAGTAGTATCCTGAAGGATCATCTCATCCGCCTGTGTTTTAACAAACGCTTCCGTCTGCTTGGATTTTGGCACAAACTGTTCGTCGTTCAAATAGCGTTTATTGACACTCCACATATCTACCAAACACAAAAGCGCAATGCCGGCCAGTGTGAAAGAAGCTTTCAACTTCCGCCGTTGATAGAGGAATAAAAGCACACAACCTATCACGATAATCAAGAAGCTACGCCATGCATCCGAAGCGATAATAGCTTCACGCATTTCAGTCAGGTTTGTCACAAACGGAGTCAAATGTTCGGCTGGAAGTGCTTGTTTCAAAGCAGCCATCTCTTGTGTCGTAATAAAACTGGAGAAAAAAGTACCCGGAGCAACGGCTAAAATCAACGCAACACCGGCAGTCAGTACCAAAGTGGCAATCACCCCTCCGCGGTTCTCTTTCAACTTCAGAGTATCCGGTTTGCTCAAAATCTCTTTCAAGGCAAAAATCGCCAACAAAGGAATGGTAAATTCAGCAATCACCAAGATGGAAGATACGGCACGGAACTTATTGTACATCGGGACGTAATCAATAAAGAAGTCCGTCAATCCCATGAAATTCTTTCCCCATGAAAGCAGAATCGAGAAGATAGTAGCTCCCAGCAATGCCCATTTCAGAGGACCTTTCACAATGAAACAGCCCAATACGAACAGGAACATCACAAATGCCCCGACATATACAGGACCGGCTGTCCACGGTTGCTCACCGAAATATTGCGGCAACTGCGAATAAATACCGCTATACATTGGATTGGCCTTTGCCATAGCAACTTCGCTTTGCGACATCGTAGACCCCGATCCTCCTCCTTTTACGTTCGGAACCAGCAACGTCAATGTCTCGCCGATACCATAACTCCAGTTGGTTATGTAGTCACGGTCCAACCCGCTACTTGTCTGGCTGGCCGCAGCGCCCTCCTGCTTCAATTCGCTCTTGCCGCGCATCGTCTCCTTACTATATTCATAAGTATGATACAGATTGGAGATATTGATGCAAACTCCTACCACGGCAGCCAATGCCAAAATTGCGCTGGCCTTGAAGAAATGGGGCAGTTCTTTCTTTTTATAAGCATCTTCAAAGTACGCTCCCACGAAAAACAGGATCACAAACATGAAATAATAGCTCATCTGAATGTGATTCGACTGAATCTGAAGGGCGATAAACAGCGCCGTAATAATTCCGCCCAACAAGTATTTCTTCCGGTAAGCCAGAACGACACCCGCAATCGTAGGTGGAATATAAGCCAACGTCACAAACTTCCAAATGTGCCCTGCCGGTATCAGAATGAAGAAATAGGAAGAAAATGCCCACATCACTCCGCCCAATCCTGCCAGCCAGGCCGATATACCAAAGGCCCGCAAGAGAATATAGAATCCCAGCATCATAATAAAAGTCAGCACTACATAATCCGGGAGAAAGAGGCGATAAACCTTCTCCACCCCTTTCAGGGATGTTGTCGAGTCGTAACTCGGAGACATCTGATAGGTAGGCATACCTCCAAAAATCGAATTCGTCCAGCGCGTACGTTCTCCGGTACGTTCGAGATACTCTTTCGATTCTTGTCCCGCGCCGACTCCGGCAGCCGTGTCATGCTGAAACAAGATACGACCTTCAATATCAGCCGGAAAAAAATAGGCGAAAGAAAGAATGATAAAAGCCAGAATGGCTATTAAGTCGGGAAGAAACTTTTTCATTTACAATGACACGATTTACTATTTACGATTGAAGTTTGAATATAAAATAAATTACGATCTGACAATCTAACATTTACAATTGATAACGGTAGAATACCGATCTCCCACATTTATCAATCGTAAATAGAAAATCGTCAAATCGTAAATCTAATTAGTATCTATAATGATCTGCTTTATAAGGTCCGTCCACTGACACACCAATATAAGCTGCCTGTTCAGGAGTCAACTTAGTCAGTTTCACGCCGATCTTTTCAAGATGCAGGCGGGCAACTTCTTCGTCCAGATGCTTCGGCAAGCGATATACATTGATATCATATTTCTTGTTGAACAGCTCTATCTGCGCCAATGTCTGATTGGTGAATGAATTACTCATCACAAATGACGGATGGCCGGTTGCACATCCCAGATTTACCAAACGACCGTCAGCAAGCAGAATGATGCTGTGACCATCCGGGAAATAATAACGGTCTACTTGTGGTTTGATGTTCACACATTTGATGCCCGGATAATGTTTCAAGGCTTCCACCTGAATTTCATTATCGAAGTGACCGATGTTGCAAACGATAGACTGATCTTTCATTTTCTCCATGTGGTCGATACGGATAATATCGATATTACCTGTGGTAGTCACGAAAATGTTACCTTCCATGCAAGCTTCTTCCATAGTCACCACTTCAAAGCCTTCCATGGCAGCCTGCAATGCACAGATCGGGTCTACTTCCGTCACGAGTACCCGCGCTCCGTAAGAACGCATAGAATGAGAACAGCCTTTACCCACATCACCATAACCACATACTACCACCACTTTTCCGGCAATCATCACATCCGTTGCACGCTTGATACCGTCAGCCAGCGATTCGCGACAGCCATACAGATTGTCAAACTTAGATTTTGTGACCGAATCATTCACATTGAATGCCGGGAACAACAGCTTGCCTTCTTCCTGCATCTGATACAAACGATGTACGCCTGTCGTAGTTTCTTCAGACACACCACGCACTTCTTCCGCTACACGATGCCAGCGAGTACTGTCTTCCGCCAATACTTTCTTCAAGATTGCATTCAGTTCTATTTCGTCCTCTGCATGTACTTCTTTATCCAATACGGCAGCATTATTCTCCGCATCATAACCTACGTGAATCATCATCGTAGCGTCACCGCCATCATCTACAATCACATTCGGCCCTTTACCACCGGCAAAGTTCAATGCCTGCAATGTACACCACCAGTAATCAGCAAGAGTCTCCCCCTTCCATGCAAACACAGGCACACCCGCAGCAGCTATTGCAGCAGCAGCATGATCCTGCGTTGAATATATATTACAAGAGCACCAACGTACTTCAGCTCCTAAAGCCACTAATGTTTCAATCAGCACAGCCGTCTGAATGGTCATGTGCAACGATCCCATAATGCGGGCACCTTTTAACGGTTTGGATTCTCCATACTTTTCGCGAAGAGCCATCAGGCCGGGCATTTCTTTTTCTGCCAAATCGATTTCCTTGCGTCCGAAATCAGCAAGTGTAATATCTGCCACCTTATAGGGCAGAGTAGAGAATAATTCTGTAGACATATTGTAAATCATTTATATATAATTGGTGCAAAGATAGAACATTCTGATTAGTAGGGCAAAAGCTATCCGTTTTTTTTATGTTATAATAACTTGGGAGGCAATCCGCGTCTCAGAATATTGTCTTATATTTGCAACAGATGAAACAATTTCTACAACATTCTAATGAATAACAATAAATCTTCTATGAGACATTACGAGAGCAAAACGAAGGAGGAACTTTTAGAAATAATCGAACAATTAGAGGAGAAGATTGATTTTCTTTCCTCTCATTCTTCGCCTCCCTCCCAAAAACGTTTTCGCGATAAATATAGCACCCGGATATTGGATGCCCTCCCCGATATGCTCACCGTCTTCGACCATGATGCCAATATTATAGAGCTTGCTTCTTCACCAGCTACCAACCACGTAGAAGGTATCAATGCCAGTAATATCACCACCACTAACGTAAAAGATATCCTGCCGGAAGAAGCTTATGAAAGCGTCCGCAAGAATATGGATAAAGTGATCCTCACGGGAGAAAGCTCCACAGCCAGACATGACCTGATGTTGGACGGTGTTTTACATCACTACGAAAACCGCATCTTTCCTTTGGATAATGAATATCTGTTATGTATGTGCCGTGATATATCCCAACAATGGGAGGCAGAACAGACGAACGCGCAACAACAGAAAGAGCTGAAGGCCGCCAGAGTCAAGGCAGAAGAATCGGACCGGCTGAAATCTGCCTTTCTTGCAAACATGAGCCATGAAATACGCACTCCGCTCAATGCGATTGTCGGATTCTCCAAACTAATCACTAACGCAACATCTACGGAAGAGAAAAATCAATATGCGGAAATCATCGAACGCAATTCGGAAATGTTACTGAATCTATTCAACGATATTCTGGATCTGGCCTCACTGGAGGCCGACTCTTTAAAATTCAACATCCGTCCGATCAAGTTAACAGATATCTGTTTGCAACTGGAGCAACAGTTTTGCCACAAGACGCAAAACGGAGTCAAACTTATTTTAGATGATGTAGATGCGGACATGTATGCCTCCGGTGACTGGAATCGTATTATACAAATCATAAGTAACTTACTTAGTAACGCCACGAAGTTTACCCCCAAAGGAGAAATTCATTTCGGGTATCGGGAAAAAGAGGATTTTGTAGAGTTCTACGTGAAAGATAGCGGCATCGGTATTCCGGCAGAAAGAGTTGCCACTATTTTCCGCCGCTTTGGAAAGGTCAACGATTTTGTTCAGGGAACCGGGTTGGGACTGACTCTTTGCAGAATGTTAGTAGAAAAAATGGGAGGACGTATCTGGCTGCGCTCCCAGGAGGGGCAGGGAAGCAGGTTTTATTTCACTCTCCCTT
The DNA here is from genome assembly GCF_009193295.2 of Bacteroides luhongzhouii. Classification (NCBI taxonomy): domain Bacteria; kingdom Pseudomonadati; phylum Bacteroidota; class Bacteroidia; order Bacteroidales; family Bacteroidaceae; genus Bacteroides; species Bacteroides luhongzhouii. Next base: position 752,068 of record NZ_CP059973.1, read on the forward strand.
TGATTCGCCAATGAATATGTCAGTTTGAGAATATAAATGACTGTATCCGAGGATGACACTTATATGACTATTTACAATTAGATACAGATAATACAGAAAACGCGGCCTGCCGATGACAAAGCCGCGTTTTCTGTATTATCTATATTTGAAAAATATTTCTTTATTTCTTAGCAGCCGGGGCACTAAGCATTTCTTTGTATTTCACCGGATCATTCAGTATTTTCATCGCTTCCTTCAAACCGTCATCATCCTTCAACTGCTGGATTATAGTACCACGTTGATAATAATAACGCTTGATGATTTCAGTAGCAATCATTTTCTTTATGTCAGTAGAGAAATAATCCAAGTCACGGTCGAGATTATGATTCAACTTCTTCTCTAGTGCTTTAAACTCCTCTGAAGCGTCATCCATATATCCTTCAAACTCGGCAGCTTCTTTCAACGTTTTCAGAATTTTCTCGCTCTGTTGGTCATACTTGAAGTCAGCTTTCTTCACCAATGCTTTAAAATCGTTATAATCAGCATCTGTCACCTCAAACTTCTCCGGAGCAACGATAGTGGGATGTTTCAAACAATACTGCGTTGCATAATCGAAAATCAGATTATCACGTACCAGATAGAATAGGATGTTCGGTAATTTCTCTTGTTTGATCGTAATATCCGGCATTACACCACCTCCGTCACGAACCTCACGTCCGGCAGCTGTATAGAATACCTTAGTTAAACTGTCGGGAATAGTGCCGACACTTCCGTCTTCATTGCGATGCTTGTAATCAATAGCCTGCACGCAACGGCCGCTCGGAATATAATATTTGGAGGTAGTCACTTTCATCGTTCCGCCATAAGGCAAAGAACGGGGAACCTGTACCAGTCCTTTTCCAAAAGTACGGTTACCAACGATAACAGCACGGTCGAGATCCTGCAAAGAACCTGATAAGATTTCAGAAGCAGAAGCCGTTCCGCTATTTACCAGTACGGCAATCGGAATATCCAAATCCAACGGTTCACGCAACGTTTTATAAGTGTTACTGGCCTGTTTGATTTTTCCTTTGGTCGTCACAATCACTTTTCCACGCGGCAAGAAATAATTCGCAATTTCTACTGCTTCATCCAGCAATCCACCGCCATTACTACGAAGGTCTATCACCAATGAAGTGGCTCCCTGTTTCTTCAAATCCAGCAGTGCTTTCTTAAATTCTTTGGAAGGGTTACCGGAAAAAGTACTAAGGCTGATGTAACCTATATTATTATCCAGTACGGCAGTATAAGGTATTGCCGGATTCTGAATAGACTCACGCACAATTGTGAACTCCATCGGTGTACGTCCGCCTTTCACATTCGGACGTTCAATCTTCAACTTAAAGCTGGTACCCGCCTGTCCGCGCAACATCTGACTGACTTCTGCATTATTCTTACCGGCAAGGTCTTTTCCGTCAATCTCCATCAGGATATCTCCCGCTTTCAGGCCGGCTTTTGCAGCTGGCGTTCCCTCGAAAGGTTCAGAAATCATCGAACGCTTTAGTTTTGTATTATAAGCAATGTAAGAACCTATACCACCAAATGATCCTTTAATCATCTGCTCCAACTCACTCTGGTCTTCTTCCGGATAATATTCCGTATAAGGGTCCAAGGTGTAAAGCATATTATCGATTCCTTCCCGAATCGTTTTATTCGGATCGATGGTATCTACATAGAACATATCCAGTTCTTTCACAATCGCGTTAAATATATCCAGATTCTTTGCAATCTGGAAATTACGGTCGTCTCCGCTCTTGAAACTAAAGAAAGCAACTGTGGCTATCACCGCTACTGCAACAATAGCTATTCGCCCGTTCAGCAATTTTTTCATACCTCTTTTTAATCTAAATGAGTCGTAAAAGTAGCTTAATCCTTTGTTATTCTGCCAGAATCCTGTTAATATTTAACTTAATTTCATCCCAGCGTTCCTGTGGGATCGTTGTTCCGATTACCTGAATAACATTTCCCGAGAGAATAGAACCTATTTTTGCACATTTATCTAACGAGTATCCACAGGTCAATCCATATAAGAATCCGGACGCAAAATAGTCACCTGCACCGGTAGTATCCACCACTTTCTGAACCGGAATGGCCGAAACCTTTATTTCTTCTGTCCCTTTGCGGATATAAGAACCATTTGCCCCGACTTTTACAATAGCAATACTGCATTTCTTGGCAATCACTCTCAAAGCTTCCTCCGGCTCCTTACCGGTAAAGGCTTTTGCTTCTTCTTCGTTCGCAAAGACAATGTCGACATATTTGTTTATTAATAAAGAGAAGAACTCCAGATCATTGGCCACAATATTATAACTAGCCATATCGAGACAAATCTGCAAACCTGCTTCTTTTGCCAGTTCAATGGCATGAAGAATCATTTCATGATCCTGAACGAGGTAGCCCTCTATAAACAGGTATGCGTAACCTTTAAACATATCCAGCGTCAGTTCTTCCGCCCTCAAAGAAGCGGCTGCTCCCAAATAGGTTCCAAAAGTGCGCTCTCCATCCGGCGAGATAAAAGTGGATGCCACACCGGAAGGTAGCCGGTCCGAGGTCAATAATTTGTCTTCAATCTTATTTTTCTGCAGATTTTCACGAAAAAAATCTCCATAATGATCATTTCCTACTTTTCCTATAAACCCGGTTGCGGCTCCCAAACAAGCCAGGCCAAGTATGGCATTTCCTGCCGATCCACCTGTCGCCAAATGGGTTTTCATCTGTGAGAATTTTGCGTTAATCTGCTGTAACTTAGCATCATCGATAAGTTGCATGCTTCCTTTGGGTAAACCCATTTCATTCAAGAGAGCATCATCCTTTAGGGTTGCAAGTACGTCTACCAAGGCGTTGCCTAATCCTATTATTTTGTCCATTACTAATATTTTTTTTGCAAAGATATTGCATATTTCAAAAAAACCTAGTACTTTTGCATCGCAATTGAGAAAAACATTCTTCCTTAGCTCAGTCGGTTAGAGCATCTGACTGTTAATCAGAGGGTCCTTGGTTCAAGTCCAAGAGGAAGAGCAAAGTTGAAAATCTTGATTGCAAACATTCTTCCTTAGCTCAGTCGGTTAGAGCATCTGACTGTTAATCAGAGGGTCCTTGGTTCAAGTCCAAGAGGAAGAGCAAAAAAAGAGGTAAATCGGAAGATTTATCTCTTTTTTATTTTTCTGATCCAATGTTTTTCGGATTATATCGGAATTCTGGGATCATGAATCATATTGAAAGCCTCTTTATTATTTATTCATTGCCTTCATATTTATTCCACCGTTGCCAACGTCAATATACTAATCCGTATATCTTCCACATCTACCAGACAGGAAGCACATGCCAGAGTGGTAGAACCGGTGGTCAACACATCGTCAACTATCAGTATGTGTTTCCCTGCAAGTGTTTCAGGATGTTGAAGTTCGAAGATACCTTCCACATTATCACGACGTTCAAATACCGATTTACGCGTTTGCGTTTCCGTATTTTTCTTACGCAATATAGAATCTGTATCAATAGGGATTCCTGTTACAGCAGCAATACCACGGGCAATCCACTCACTCTGATTATAACCACGGATTTGCTGTTTTTTCTTATGAAGCGGTATGGGGATTATCACATCAATTCCCTGAAAAAAATTGGAAGACAAAAGTTCGGCAGCCATATACCGCCCCATAATCGCGCCTATTTCCTTTTGTCCGCCATATTTCAACCGATGAAGAATCAAGCGGAAGTCACTTCCTTTCTCATAAAAGAAAAAAGATGTAGCCCGTTCCAAAGGAATTTGTCCCCAGAAGAGCCGTTCTACCGGATTATCTTTCCGAAGATGATAATTAGTACGGGGTAGATTGATATTACATACTGTACAGATACATTCTTCACCCTTTGCTAACGGTCGGCCGCAAACAACGCAGCAACGAGGAAATAGCAAAGACAAGAATGAACTAAGCCAGTCTTTTATAAGAAGTGTGTGTTTCATAATAATAGAGATTTTAAGGTTGCAATGGCACTTACATATTCAACGGAGGAACTTCTGACAGGAGTTTCTGAAAGAAAGGATGAAGATCTCCGTTCGTTGCAATAATATGATGTCCTTCTATGAAATGATCTTCGCCATAAAAGTCAGTAACCTTTCCTCCCGCCTCCTGAACAATCAGTGCCGCTGCAGAATAATCCCATTTTCCGAGAAATGCTTCCATCCATGCATCAAAACGCCCAATAGCCACATAGCAGATTGCGGCAGCGGCCGAGCCATTCATGCGCATACCTCCCACTACCCCATAAAGTTGATCGACAAGATGAAGAGCAGTCTGTTTATATTGCAGATGATTATAAGGTAATTCTGTAATGACAAATGCATCTTTGATGTCCTCAACGTTCGACACATGAATTTCTTCGCCATTCATAAAAGCTTTTCCGCCTTTCCAGGCATAGAAGCATTCATTCCGGCAAACTTCATAAACGACCCCCAAAAGAAGTTCGGTACGGTTACGTAAGGCGATGGACACACAATAAGGAGCCTCATCATGAATATAATTCGTGGTTCCATCCAAGGGGTCAATCACCCAGCAGTAGGGTTCATCCTGATAAGTAGCAGAGCCTTCTTCTGTGATGAATCCCGCTTCAGGCAGTAAAGCAGTAAGAGCTTTCACCACTCGCACTTCAGATTCTTTATCCACATAAGACACATAATCATGCGCATGTTTTTCTACCACACGTTCACGACGGAAGTTTTTTCGTTCTTCTTTCAAAAAATGTCCAACCTCTGTAGCAATCCGGCATACATCAGCTGTAAGTTGTTTTAAATCTAACATTCTATCTTTCGTAATTTAGGCAATCTACAAATCAATGCCAAAATTATTACTTTTTTTGATAGAAGTCAGAGTTTTCCCGGAAAAAGATAAGTAATTCCGTAGTATACTCCATTAAATTACTTTTGCACAGAAAATCTATATTCCGTAACGGAATAATATTTCTCATGAGGACGCAACACACAGGATGGAAATTCAGGATGATGTGGCGTGTCCGGATGATGGATGGTTTCCAATATCAGGCCACCATATTTCTGTTGTGGACCACCTTTGGCCACAATCTTTTCTGAAAGCCCGATACCGGTATAGATCAACAAGCCGGGCTCTGTAGTGTAAGTTTCTAATTGACGGCCACTTTGAGGTTCCGTGACAGTTGCAGCATAATGTAAATCTCCGTTATAATCACGAAGTATCCAATTGGCCGAATAGCCACCCATAAGTTTCATGTGTTCATTAGGAAAGTCGGCACGTTCTGCAAAACTGTGAGGAATACGAAAATCCAAAGGCCCTCCTATTACCGGTTCAACCGAAGCCGGCACATACCACGGAGTGTTTACCGTGACTGAATCCGCATTGATTTGTACGATATGACTTAAAACTGAACCTCCGTCATACCCCTGAAGGTTAAAATAGCAATGTTGCGACATATTAACGATAGTCGGCTGGTCGGTAACTGCCTCATATTCTATACGCCAAGTATTATCCGGGGTCCAGTAATAAGTGACTTTACAGTCCAAATTACCAGGATATCCCTCCTCTCCGTCAGGACTGCGACGAGTAAAAACAATGCCAAACGTATCAGAACAATTGACAGGTATCGCTTTCCACATGACACGATCAAATCCCTTCACACCACCGTGCAAATGTCCGGGATGTCCGTTTGGAGATTCATTGCACGAAAGTTGATACCGAACAGAATCAATCATAAAATCCCCGCCGGCAATACGGTTAGCATAACGTCCTAATAAAGCCCCGAAAAACCGCTCGGCTCCAGTCTCATAGTCCTTAAGATTTTCATATCCAAGCACTACATCCGCCATTTTTCCTTCCCGGTCCGGCACCATAATATTCGTCACACGACACCCATAGTCAATGACCTTGAATTGAGCCCCCGAAGCATTGGTCAGGGTATATTGAGTAACGGTATCACCATCTTGAGTAATACCATAAAATGTAGTTTTCACTCCAGGAATGACTTCACATTCCGCACAAGCAGTAACAAACACAGCTAAATACAAACAAGCAAAAAATCTATTCATCTGACATTCAATAGTAAAGAATAAATATTTTATCGAATAAACAGCCACAAAAATGCAAATGCAGAAGAAGATAAGAGCTCTCTTATTCGTTTGAGCGCAATGCTTATTTGTGTTTCTACTGTTTTCACAGAAATCCCGAGACGTTCGGCAATCTGCTTATAAGAAAGCCCCTCCTTCCGACTCAAGGAAAATATCTCCCTACATTTCTCCGGAAGCTGTTCTATTGCCTGATTCACCACCTTTACCAAAGCATCCATATCAAAACAATCTTTATATCTCCTTTCTTCCAGCTGCTGGTTAAACCAACTCTCTAATAACTGATGTCTATTTTCCTCATCACGAAGATAATTTAATACCCGATTTTTGGCAGCCCGGAAAAGGTATGTTTTGATATAAGTAATTTCAATGCAATCTTTATTTTCCCATAGTTTGAGAAATACTTCCTGAATAACATCTTCTATCACAGCTACATCATGCGTATAGAAGTTGAGAAAACAACAAAGTTGTTCATAATACGTATCATAATAATTTCGAAAGGCTTGAATATCCATTGTTCCCGGAGTTGTGTTTATCAGTCTCACAAATCTACAAAAAATAATCTTCTTTCGGAATACATTTTCATAAAGAGCACCATACTTTCAAAACACTTTCTAATACAAAAACCGAAATCACATTCATTACAATAAATAAAAACGCTAGCAATGACGTGAATCATACAGATTCCTTCTAACTGCAAATCCGTATGATTCCACGTCCAAACAAGCTTTACACAATCATTCAAAATTGTCTTTCTGAAAAAATATTCAGAGCATAAGGATCACTTACAGCTGCCTGCTCAATGTATTTCTGTGCCAGCTCTGTATCACCCATGTAGCGATAAGCCAAAGCAAGTAAATAACTATAATAAGCACATCTTTGTTGCACGGCACGATCGCAGTAACTTATAAAAAAAGGAGTAGTGGCAAAATAACCTGCATCAACAGCCTTTATTCCTTCTTTCCAGTCCTTCAATTTATAGTTGACAAGCATATCTCCTTTGAAGGAAATACCCGCTTCACGATAACAAAGCGCTTGATAAAAAGGCAGTTCCGGCAAGTTCATATTACTAAAATAGTCAATCTCAATACCCGTTATAAAATCAAAATTCTCTTTGGCTTTATCTTCTTGTCCCAAAGATTTTAGGCAGATTGCTTCATAATATTTAAATGGAACCAGTCTAACGATATTCCATAAACCTGCTCCCAAATTTTGAGGTAAAGTCTGCGCAGTCTTAAAACAATCAGCCGCTTCTTTCATCTTATTTTCTTTCATTAATCGACGCCCTTTCAGGAAATAAGCAAACATATACTGTTCAGCTACGGCATGTTCTCCGCCTTCAGCCGGAACAAAGTTACGCCCACAAAGAAGTTCTATTGCTTTATCCTCCTGTCCTGCCATATTATAAGCTCGCGCCCACTCAAGCATAATATCATCGCGACTGATTACAGCCTTATGATTATTAAGGAAAGAAATACGTTCAACTGGTGCGACTCCTAGCTTACCCATCACATAAACTGTTTCAAAAATCAGTTGTTCATCATCCGGCTTCAACGATAATGCCCGCTTCAATAACGGCAATACTTCACTTTTACGATTCATGTGTGAATAATAAGCGACAGCCAGATTTCGTGCGGCACGATAATCATTACCGGACAAGCTTTCCCAAAGAGTGACAGCATTTTCATAATGTCCTTTAGCATAAAGGGCACATCCCAACAGGAATTTAGCATTCTGATTACCTTGTTTCGCCCAATGAGATAAACTTTTCATTTCAATCCGCCGACTGGGGAAAGCGATTCCTTCCGTTGCCAAATCATCCGGAGAGCCACCTTTTATATCCGCGTATATAGCAGACAAACTAAAAACAAGAGGTTCCTGTGCTTGTAGCATTTCTATCAGGGAAACAGCCTCTTTTTTCAAATCAGCGACCAGCAAAGTTTCCATCAAATCGAGACACACCTGATTCTTATCCGTTCGTATTTTCTCCATAAAATCCCGGGCACTGATTTTACCAGTCAACACCCCGAAATAACGTGCCAAATGATTAAGTTTATCATTCGCTTCTACAGACAGAAATTGACGTTCAGATGCCTTTTTATCTCCTTGTAAATAAAAAGCATATATCATCAACGCATTGGCAACAACATTATCTTTATGATAAGCAATGGCAGTATTAAGATGCCGGACAGCCTTGTCATATTCTTGTTTACGAATATCAAGCATAGCGACATAAGTCATGGCAGAAGAAACATAAGCACTGCTCCATGCCGCTTTTTGGAAATAATCATAAGCCTTCTCCTGTTCATCGAATGCTAAATAAACATGTCCTAACAAATAGTATAGTTTCCCATTTTCAAGACGTGTATTGAACTGTGTCAACACTTTTTCCGCCCTCAAAAAATAGTCCAAGGCTTCACTATAAAAAGCATTGCGTAATTTAGCCTCTCCTAAAGCGATCAATGCAGGAGCAAAATTAGGATCACGCTCAAGAGCTTCTTTGTAATAGCTCTCTCCCTTAGTGGCCGGATCACGATATTGATCCACATGCAAACCTTCAAGATACAATAAATGCGGACTTTCCACCTTCTTGATATTCGGCATATCCTGCGTTGTATGAGGGATATTGAAAGTATCATGTTTCTTCACTGTATAAGACATTAAAACAGTTCCGTCATTAGCATCAACGTCTATTGAATACCCCAACTTCATTTTTACATCCGCAGGCAATATATATTCTTCTCTAGCTTTGATCGTAGCTTTTCCTGAATACAAAATCTGATTATCACCTTTGACCGTAATCTTCACATTACGAGTCTTATTCAGTTGCACTTTAATCGCATCCTTGACATATATAGCTCCTGTCGTGTTCGCAAAATCCGGAACCCCGATTTCTCCGATTGGGAACCAATATTGCGAGAAGGTTTTAGTCTCCATCGGTTCAAGCCATGTAAAATCCGGCTGATTGTCAGAATAGCTGCCTGCCATTAACTCACAATAGGCTCCATCTGTATCTGTGAGAGCATTTTCCCAAGACTGGGACAACTGATTGTAAGCCCACGTGAACATCTTCTTACCGGGTGATACGTGATGATCTCCGATGTGTACAACCCCACATTTTCTGCCCGTATCATAACCGCCAAAGAAATCATACTGTGATGCCGCACTAAAATAAGAGGTAGGCTGAATCGTATTCTTATGTTTGCTTATATCAACTGCACCGTCATAACGAATACCGTTAAATATTCCTGCCGCATTCGTTGCAACCGGATAAGTAGTAACCGAACGTTTGTAATGGAAAAAGACATGGCTTACATCATGCGGAAAAAATATTTCATAATTCTTATTTGAAGGTACGGCCACATTCTCCCACCATAAAAACGAATGTCTTAACGGTGTGATATTCGACAACTTGACTCTCGTTTCAAAGATAGACTCACCAGGATTAAGCACAATACCAACCATACCTTTCATACGGTCTGTCGGATCATGTTCCGAAACCCAAACGATCACTCCCCCGTCCGGCAATTTTTCTATCTCATAATCAGTAGGCATAAAAGACGAAGCTCGATGATGAAAAGGCCAGTTAAACTCCAGTCCACCCGAAATCCACGAACCCAATGCACCGATAAGAGCAGGTTTTATGACATGGTTCTTATAGAAAAAATCATATCCATTCGTTTTATCTTTGGCTGCATATATCTTTCCTCCAATTTCCGGCAATATTTGTAGTTCCAAATATTCATTCTCTAATTTGATAAGCGTATACTCTTTATCCACTTTTTGTTCCCGATTCACTTTCAGAACAATTTTATTAGGATAAGGATTGCCGCTCGAACGCTGGTGTACCCGATTCTCGGCAAACATCGGCAGTTCTTCACGTTCCGGCTCTGTGTATGTCGGAATAGTGACCTTGCTTACAGACACCTTGACCGATTGCGCTTTTGCGCTTGTAGTGAGAAACAAAATCAAAAACAAAATATTGAAATATTTCATAAGTGCATGTATTATTATGATTAAAAAATATCTTTCATTTTACTCCATCCTGACGCAGCGGACAGATGCTGCCGAAGCACGGTCCATACCTGTAAAATTAAGATTTGCATTATTATAATAGAAGTAATAAGCTCCTGTTGTTCCGGGGTTACTGGTCCACTGATACCCCCGATATTCCTGATAAGCAATTTTATTAGCCCCCTTATCCAGATAGCCTCCTGTCGGAAAGTAAGAAGTTTGTACCCCATCAATCACAAACAGATGACCGTAATTAGTGTCACATTCCGTCTTTGAAGTAAAGGTAAATCCCTGATAACAGTTCTGATCAGGTACACAATAGCCTTCCGGACAGGGGTCATACACAGTCTTTACATTCTTAGTCAAACCATCAGAGTTTCCCCACAGTCCATTATTCCGCCATTCGTTGTGCCAATCATTTGCAGAGAAGATTCTTATATCAGGATTGGATATGGTATAACTCACAGTTCCCACTTCTGCAGAAGTGATTGCATTGGCAGTCAATTCCTTATTATCCACAGTCGTCGCACTCGAACGGACAATATCAAGCGGACGCGGGAACGGATCTTTTCGCCCCCATTGATACCATGTTCCATAAGCATTCTGGTCTTTAGGCGTAACAGAAGTTGCACCCAAATTACGATCCATCATTTTGAACGTTCCGCGTTCCTCATTCATATAGGTAAGATCCGAGACTTCACTCACCCAAACATGGAAGGACCATAAGTTCTTGCCCGATGCATCCTGAATAGCCACAAGTGCATTCCCTTTCACGCCACTTACGGGAACTCTCAAAATCGTTCCTTCCAATGTAGGAACAGCAGAAAGGACATTTCCCGATGAAGACGAATTAGTTTGTGTCCACACAACAGTTGCAGATACAGCTTTATCTACTACTTCCCCAGCGACATTCACTCTTGGACGATTTTCATAGGTATAATCTCCTGCCAACGAATAATAAGGTGTGACATCTATTTCAAGCATTCCGGCAGATGCTGTACAATAACAATTTGCCTTACCATAATACAACGTCACAGGCAATAACTTCATTGGTTTGACAACTCCGGCTTCAATAGCGAACGCCCCCGGAGTCACTTGTTCGTAAATCCGTCCGGCAGCATCAGTTATGACAAAAGTCAGCCCTTTGGTATAATTTACTGCAGGAAGAAATAAAACAAAGTCTGTATGGCCCGAGGGGGTATTATCTGCGGAAAGAGGTACGCTTGTATCACAAGTAATCAATGCAGCAGTCGCAGCAGAAGAAGTGGAAGACTTCCGAAGTGATACGATTCCATCCGCTACATTGACATCAGCTATATCGGCCAGTAGTTCTCCGTCATTACCATGTACAGCTACAGACTTAATGCTAATCCCCATCATTTGATAATCATTTAGTTGTAACCGTACTCCGCCACACAGATTCTTAAAAGAAAAGGCTTCACCATCAGAGGCTGCTACCATCGGCAAAGATGAGATTTCACTGTCAGCATTGAACGCACCCATCCATTTCTGTCCGGCAAGTGCCGAAAAGTCAACAGCAAGTGTCGTACCTTCAAGTTGACTGCTTGACGCAGCTGACGCCGGATAAACGGCATATCGGGCTGCATCATCCACAGAATCGTCTACCGGATCAAAAACAGCTGTACGAACTCCATTAGCTACAGTAGCATAAACAGTACCATTGGGTGTTGAAGCTCCGAATAACCGTATTTCATCATTTTGATTCCAAACCACATTCATTGATGCATTGAGCGATGTGCGTGTTGTGGTGGCAACGGAACAAATTGCCGTAATGGATTTCCCTCCTCCGTTTATAATTGGTTCTGGGGAAAACGCCTCATCATCAGTTTGTATGCAACTACCTAATGATAAACTAACCACCAAAAGAATCTGGATTTTATTTTTTTTCATGGTCTCACAAATTTAAAATGTTATCATTATTTCCATGTACCTTCCGTATCGTCATTATTCCAGGACGGTCCTGTACCGGTATCTCCTTCTCCTGGTAGAGGTTCAGGATCTGTAGCTGCCTTTAGAACAACCGGCAACCATTTTTCATAATTCGTAGCAGTCAGTCCGCTGAAAGTATCGCTGCCATTCTGATCGTATAACGTAGCATTAAACATCAGACGGTCGGCTACCACTCGGAGCAAAGTCCGCGGAATAGCAATCTCAGCTATATATCCCTTATCAGCTGCCGTATCACCAAAAGTTCCATAAACTGCGGTTTTACAAATTACCGAAGAAAGGCTGCATTTAATCGTATGCTGAACAGCATCCGGAATAAGTGAAATTTTAAGAGGCGTACCGGTGGCATCTCCGCCTTGGAAAACTAGTTCCATATTATCCTCTGTGGTCAGATCTTTATCGAGACGTTCCACCAGACAATATACATTCTCTGCATCATACGCGAAACGGAACACAGCTTGTGTAGTGGACACACTACCAATAAATAATGCATCACTAACCGCACTCCAATCCGAATTATCAGCATCTATCACCGGTGTCATTTCGACAGCATTGATCCGGTGATTCAGGACAAACTGTCCAATCTGAATACGGGCAGCATTTTTATTCTCGCTATTGACAAAAGTAGCGGGCATAGCAGCCACCAACGTATGCGGATCAATAATTTCCGTTGCTCCCCAATATCCTTTTCCACTGAACGGCTGATAAATTTCTCCCCATTGTGAAGCCTCCGTATTACCCACTTGCATGGTAAAAAGAGAAGAAGCATTGTACGACAAAACAGTCTCTCCGGAAGGAAATTGCGCCAGATAAGGCGCTGCAGCCTTTTGCACAAAATTGAGTTTACGGTCCGAAGGACCTACTTCATCCCCAGTCAATGGAGCCGAAGCCCAATTGTCTGAATTCCACGCCATTGAAATATGATAAACATCTCCTTCATCCCTGAAACGTGTTTCTGTAGCCACCGCAATCTTCGTTGAATTGTTCAATTCGCGAGCAGAAGGCATCTGATCGGAATAAATTTGCTTACCCGAACCATCTATAGCCAATCCGGTCTTTTGACGAATCACCTTTCCGACAGTAGTCCATGTCCGCCCATTATCCATAGAACGCAGCATAGCAGTTCCTGAGTCCCCAGTGAGAGGCTCACTATCAGTAAAATACAACTGTATTTCACCCGAACGTAGTTGCAATGCATAAGGCTCCCAAGTCGTCCCCTGATAAATAATTTGGGCAGTTGACCAAGAACGTCCGTTATCAGAAGAGCGCCTCATCATAATACCATTACTCTGCGGATCGAACCTGTATCCTTGGTTCAAGCGGAAGGAGGCAAATGCCAAAATATCTTTATTTGCCAAAACCACTGCATCACATGATGAGAAACAGCGAGTATCACTGGCCCCCGAGCTTTGCTGGGCGCTTTCACTCTGGAACAAAGGAGTGGATGCATTCTGCCATGTAATCAGGTTAGTACTCAAAGCATAATAGACATTCCAAGCCTGCGGCCCTTGTTGGTATAATAGCAAATAAGACCCGTCGCCCAGTTTCTTGATACGGGGATAAAGAGCGTTCACAGCCGAGAGTGCCGGACTTTCCAAAGTCAGCAACCGTCGATAATCCAGTTCGAGAGAACTGTTTTCCCATTCGTCCGCATGAGAATTTATAGCTGTATTTTCACTCTTATTGAGTGACTGGATAGAAGTTATTTCTCCTGTGACCGGTTCCGGACCAGGATTTGAATTCGGACGTGGATTAGGCCACTCATCTGTTGAAGTATAAGACGTACAAGCGACAAGAAGTCCCATCGCTGTTACCAAAAGGTATTTATGAGTATTTAGTTTTTTCATCATATTCGTTCTTTTATTATTCAATCCGTTAACGATCCGCTTGAAGTCATACTTTTGATAAAATCAACTTCATGTTGACTATAAGGTGTGCCATCCAAACGAAATATATCATGAAACCACACTGCAGGTTCCGGATCACCAGCCTTGCTTGACCACTGCAAATGGAAATTACATTTACCGGCTGTCAATCCCCAACTGATAGCACCTACCTTCTCACGTTTAAGAATCGGCATAATCTCTTCAAAAGTTGAACGGGGACGTCCCATATACTCTTGGCAAATCACAGGACGGTCAAACTGTTTCATAAAAGCAATAAATTTTTCCATCTCTTCAGGACCATAATAACAATGGAAGGTCATAACGTCACAGTTTTCGCCTAAAAAACTGATAATGGGCAGGTTGCTTCGTGTACCGTGTCCACCGGGGTAAATCCAAATCGGAGATGAAAGTGGTTGTGAAGGATTCACCTCACGCGCCCAACGAAATACTTCGCGCAACAATGGCATACTACGTGCTTTCTGTTTAAAATTTTCCGGTTCATTATACAGGCACCACAATAAGATACGATCATCTGCTTTAAATGTACTCATCACATCCTTGACGTAGCGTTCCAAACGTGGATATGTTGAAGGATCATTGACAGACGGCGCTCCAGGACTCTGTATCCATTGAGAGTTGTGAACACCTTGTACGGAAGCTGGCTGTACACCTAATTTAGGATTTTCAAAACGCCCGCCATTCGTAAAGAAAGTGACAATAGCCTGCATTCCATGTTTCTGACAGATGCCCAAGAATGCATCCAACCGTTGTTTAAACCCATCAGGATCCGCTTCCCATACCATATCATGCAGGAATATACGTACCGTATTGAATCCGAGTTCCTCTGCACGCCCCAGTTCCAGTTCTATGGTCTTCGGATCGAAAGTTTCTTTTTGCCACATCTCAAATTGATTGATGGCCGTAGCAGTGACGTAATTAATGCCTACCGGCCACTTTTGCGATGCGTACCATGCGTTTGCTTTTTCTGTCGACCATCTTTCAACCTGCTGCGCACAACCAGTCGTTGCCAATAAGAAAAAGATTGTTGCAATTAATATATTTAATCTATTCATAAGATATCAAGTTAATAAGTTGTTAATAACCGGGATTCTGATCCTTCGTCGGGTCTAATGCCATATTATAATTAAATTCATCTGTCGGAATGGGCCACCAATAAGCCGCATCTCCTACTTCCGACAGGGACGAAATACGCCCGGCTGCCAAAGCTGCTTCGGCTAGTTTTCCACAACGTTTCAGATCATTATAGCGTTTACCTTCAAAAATCGTTTCATAACCGCGTTCCTGCAATACCAACGCAAGAAAAGCATCTTTACTTGCATAATCGGCCAGTTTGAAGTCTGAAGGAGAAGCCTGTGCCGGCTTCTGCCCGTAAGCACGTCTCCGCACCATATTCAGCTTTTCCATGGCATCGTCAGTGGGAGCCCCCTTCCAACGGCAAACAGCTTCTGCATAATAAAGCAAAATATCAGCATAGCGATACACAGGGTTGTCATTGGGAGTTGCACTGTTTCCTGTCCACTCCGGGTCTCTGAATTTCGAGCAGATCATACCTGTTTTGGTCAACGCATTTAATGTTCCGTTCTGTGTCTGCTTATATAATCCAAACTGATATCGTAAATCATTCTGATCCCAGTTTTGAATAAATTTATTTTTCTGATAGTCGGTATAGATTCCTACAGCCCCCATATTCATAAAAGGATTCGGTTTACAGAGATACATGTAACCTATTGTCGACCCACTATCACGATTGTACTTCATATAAAAAATCTCTTCGGAAGTGGCATTGGCTGTATGACCGTAAAGATCAATGAAATCATCAGCCTTACCAACTTCAACCAGCGAATAACGCTTGGACGAGATAATCAGACCAGCCGCTTCTGCAGCTTCTTCGTAACGACCGGCATAGAGGCAAGCTTCTGTTTTCAAAGCCAATGCAGCATAACGCGAAGGACGTCCGGCAGCCTTGGCCACTTCCGGTAGATTTGCCACTGCATAATCAGCTTCATCAATCACAAATTTCCAGATATCAGCTTCAGGGGTACGAGGCTTATTAAAATCATTCATATTCCGCTCGTCGAAGAAAGGTACGGCTCCCCAGTTCCGTGCCAGCCACGAATAGGCAAATGCACGCAGGAAACGTGTTTCTCCGGTAAGATTGTTATATTCCTGTTGGGAGAGCGTAGCGTTACCTATGCCATCAAGAATATTATTTGCAAAACGGATGGCACGATACAACACAGCCCAGCTATCTTTAGAGAAGCCAACTCCGCCACTAGTGAGTCCTGTGTCATAAGCTGTCGCATAGTTACCTCTTCCTATACAGTAATCTGCCAATCCCTCTTCCAGAACAATCAGATAACGACTGAATCCCGCATCACGACGGAGCTGAAAATAAATGGAGTTGATAACACTCTCTACCTCTCCGGCATTTGCCATAAAAGTCGTCGCATCAACTTTCTTCGGACGCTCTTCCAAAGCGCCCATATCTTCACAAGATGTATTCATTGCCAATATCATAATAAAAGCGGCAATATATATCAATAATTTTTTCATAAGACATCAGTTTTTACATGTTAGAAAGTGAGTCGGCATCCAAGTGTATAAGTACGGGCACTGGGATAACAATACGAATCTACCCCCTGAATCATCGAGCTTCCGCCGCCATTGGCATTAATATCCGGATCCCAGAAAGGATAGCTCGTAATAGTAAATAGGTTTTGGGCACTCACATAGACACGGGCACGTTTGATGAATTTACTACGGGCGCAAGGCACGTCGTAAGCTAACTCTAAATTTTTCAATCTCACGAAACTTCCGTCATAAACAAAGCGATCGGACATTTTATAAGAAGTCTGATCCAAATTAGGATATTTTGCGGTAGGGTTTTCAGGCGTCCAGTGATTATAATATACCTCACGCAACGTATTACCATTATATCCATAATCATAAGCTTGGGCAGCCATACTAAGCGAATATATATCATTACCTATTGAACTTTGCAAAAAGGCACTTAGCGTAAAGCCTTTATAACTGACGGAAGTCGTTAAATTCACCAGAAAATCGGGATTAGGATCACCTATTATGGTCTTATCTGCCGCCGTAATAGCAGGGTCGTCATCCATATTCTTATACACAATATGACCATTCTCGTCATATCCATCTTCAACATATCCATAGAAAACATACATCGGTTCACCGACGCGCATCAGATTAAGCTGATCTTTCAAAATGGTGTTATCCAGTTCACCTCCAAAAATATCCTTATCTTCTGAAAGGACTAACACTTTACTCCGATTGAGCGAGAAATTGACACCTAAATCCCATTTCACGGTACGATCGATAATCCGTCCGTCAAGCTGCAGTTCAAACCCCGAGTTACGAATCGAACCTATATTACGCAAAGCGGTAGTATATCCACTTGAACGGGGCATCTCCACATTATTCAGCAAATCGGTAGTTTTCTTCCGGTAATAATCGGCAGTCATACGCAACCGGTTATTAAATAAGGCAAGATCAATCCCCATATTAAACTGCGAAGTAGTTTCCCATTTCAAATCACCAGTGTAGGTATCGGACGGAACATAAGCCACGACCGTATTTTTATCAAATACAACATTTTCCGTTCGCAGTGTATTCTGGGTAGAATATGGTGAAATGGCAGTACTTCCGGTCACCCCATAACTCATACGCAACTTCAAGTCCGAAAGCCACTCCACATCACGCAGAAAAGACTCTTGCGAAAGTCGCCAGGCAACTGCTGCCGACGGGAAATATCCCCATTTGTTACCTTTACTATAGCGAGACGAACCGTCGGCACGAAGACTGGCTGTCAGCAGATAACGATCAGCATAGTTATAATTGACACGTCCCAAAAATGAAAACAAACGCCAGTTTGAATAACCGGATGTCGGTAAACCCTTGACAGCAGCCGCATCCATATCGTAGCTCTCCGTCACATCACTTAAAAAGCCTTCGGCCGTCCCTGTGCCCGCTGTCTTCGAGGTACTTTGTTCATAAGTAAAACCACCCATAACACTTAAATGATGTTTCTTCAAAAAAGTCTTGTTATAGGTTATGATGTTATTACTCGTTATGTCGACCGTTTCTCCGAATGTAATGGAAGCTGCTCCTTGCGAATTAGGATACAACAATGACTTATAATAATCTTTGCGGTTTTGGTTATTATTAACATTGGCAGACAGTTGAATTGTCAATCCGTCAATCGGCTTTATAGTCAAAGAAGCATTTGCCATAATACGGTTGGCATACCATTTATTATCCACTTCATTCACATACGCCAACGGATTTACCGGCGCAATCGGCTGCGTTTGAAAGTCATTCCAGGTTCCGTCGTCATAATGAGGGGTTGCCGTAGGCGGCAAGATTAGTGTAGAACCAATAACAGATGTTCCACGACTACCTCCCTGCGAGTTCATCTGGTTATGATTCGAACGGCTAAAAATCAAATTACTCGAAACTGTTACATATTTCGAGATATGATAATTCAAGCTGGAACGAATAGACATACGTTTATATCCGCTCTCTTTCACAATTCCCTGCTGATCGAAATAACTGGCCCCTAACGTACCCTGAACTTTCTCCGTACCACCCGAAATATTAATGGAGTGGTCGGTAACAAGTGCATTACGAAACAATTCCCGTTGCCAGTTGGTACTATGCAGAGTCGATTTGATTTCTTCATCGGTATATATCGTGGGCTGGTTATTGATAGCTGCCTTTTCATTCAGATAGTTCATATACTCCCACGCATCCAATAAATCAAGTTCCTTAGCCAGACTCTGTACACCGAAACTTGCATTATATTCTACTGTAATCTTACCTTCTTTGGCTTGTTTAGTTGTAATCAGAATAACTCCATTAGCTCCGCGTGATCCATAAATAGCTGTTGCGGACGCATCTTTCATCACTTCAACCGATTCAATATCGGCGGTATTAATCATATTGATATCTCCGGGAAAACCATTAATAATCCAAAGCGGTTCATTATCTCCCCGGATCGAATTGGAACCGCGCACTCTTACCTGTATTCCGGCTCCCGGTTGACCATTTGTCTGCTGAATCTGTACCCCCGACACACGGCCCTGTAAGGCTGATGCAACGGAAGTATTAGCATATTCAGTAATAATATCACCTTTAACGGAAGCTATAGAACCGGAAAGATCCCGTTTACGCTGTACGCCATAGCCTACCACAACCACTTCGTCCAGCGTCTCCGTATCCTCTTCAAGGATGAAATTCAGCGAACGTGTTCCTCCTGTCACTTTTTTACTTTGCGACACATATCCAATAAATGTCACATCAATGGTCGCATTTTCAGGAATGTTCTGCAGTTCAAATTTCCCATTAAAATCAGTAACTGTACCGTTAGTAGTACCTTTTACCAATACGCTTGCACCGATGACAGCTTCTCCCTGTTCATCTTTCACCACTCCCGAGACAATCCGGCTGGTTTTTGTCTGAATCTTTTGTAAAACAATCTGTTTCCCTACTATTTCATATAAAATATCACTTTTATCAAAAGCCTGTTTCAATATATCGGAAAGATATTGGGAACCTCCTTTCAAGGAAACAACACGTGACAGAGGGATGGAATTGTCAAATACAAAAGTATAATCTGTCTGTTTCTCAACTTCTTGTATCAGATTCTTCAAAGTTATCTGTTTGGCAGCAATATTGACTTTACTGTTTTTTTGTGCCCATAAAGAAGGACAAGAAAGCAGGCTGACCAAAACAAGAATGCTACATAATATTTGTTTCAGCTTTAACATTGTAAACTCATTTAAGGTTAAATAAAGGAATTAATTATTACCTTTGTCTGCGTAAAGCAAGGCTATACCTGTGCTATCCGTTTTACGGACAACATACACACGCAGGTTTTGCTCTTAGGACGTGGAAGATGGCACTCTTCTGCGTCCTTTCTATTCTTCGACTACTTTCTTCCGGTTATGCGCACCTCCTCCCCATTAATAGTGTATGCAATTGGAGTCACCCGGTTAACTATCTCAAGCATCTCTCGTAGAGATTCTGTTTTAATTGTCATCCAGTATCGTTTATTCTCCTGCACATTATGTAATTGAATTTTCACACCGTACCACCTTTCCATTTTCCTGACTACATCCGTTAAACTTTCATTCTCTATTTTCAATTTACCCAAACGCCACACAGACTCTATTTCAGCATCACAAGCCGCCAACTTACATTTCTCTACCCCTTGCATGGGGATGATAGCTTTTTGATTGGGTTTCATATCTGCCAGCAATTTGTCCGTTGCAGCTGAAACAACCGTCACATGCCCTCGAAGCAATACAACTTCCAATTCGGAGTTGTCTCCATATCCATTAATATCGAATGCAGTACCATGAACCAACACTTTTACATCACCAACCGAAACATCAAATAGTTTTTCACTGTCTCGTACTACATCAAAAAAAGCTTGTCCATTCAATTTTACAGAACGGCGATCTTTCGCATAATCCGTCGAATAGCTTAATGTGGAACCTGAATTCAACCAAACCTTGGTACCATCCGGCAGACTAACCTCCGCCTTTTGACCAACAGGAGCTGTAAATGAAACCAATTTTACCTCTTCCTCTTCTTTTGGGAAAAGTGTAGAAAGTGAAAATCCCAGCACTAATGCTAATATAGCTGCAACACCTACAGTACGATATAATAAACGGCGAGTATACATCTTTACAGGTTTTGCCAAACGCAGGTTATCCATAATTTTTCCCCATACCTGTTCTTTATCAGGAATCACCGTATTCAAATCTGCATGAGCGATTTGCCAACTTTCACATAACTCCTGAAACTCTTGTTCATGTCCAATATCGGCATTCCGCCATTTCACGAGTTGTTTCTCCTCCTGCAATGAAGCTGTTCCCGATAAATATTTGGTTATGATAATATAAATGTCTTCCATATCAGTTATGTTTTATAAACTCTTTTATTAAATAGACCCGTAGCTTTTGAATTACCCTGAAAAACATCTGATATTTTTTTATAATGTAGATAAACGAACCTCTTTTTCTGATTTAACCAAGGATGATAATCTACTTAGAGATTGCCCGAAAAGTCCCTAAAAGAAAAATCACCCTTACTACAATATGTTGTAGCAAAGGTGATTTTATCAGATCAAGTCTTTAGGACAACCTCCAATATAGTCAATATTGAGGAGATATCTCAAATTTTGAATCGTTCTATCCTTTTTTCACATAAATATATATCTTTATTCCTCAAATTATAACAACGTTACTTTTGAACCACAATTTTCAACTTGCATGTGCGCCCGTAAAGTAATGCCACACCATCATAGGTGAGTCCGGTTATACCAGCTCCCGAATAGGCTGGTCCCTGGCTTCCTACCACTCCTGTAGGAGTAGCTATTTTACATCCTCCGGCAACTAGCGCATCTGTATCGTTTGCGGCTTCAATAACATGAATGAC
This sequence comes from Bacteroides luhongzhouii, assembly GCF_009193295.2. Taxonomy (NCBI): domain Bacteria; kingdom Pseudomonadati; phylum Bacteroidota; class Bacteroidia; order Bacteroidales; family Bacteroidaceae; genus Bacteroides; species Bacteroides luhongzhouii. The sequence goes on from NZ_CP059973.1 coordinate 773,527, forward strand.
ACCATATTTGCCTGCCGCAGTAACAAAGGCAATATAAGTACCGTCCTTTATCTGCAAACTACAAGGATCATTCGGGTATCCATCAGACGCATTGACCCTTTGCATTAACATATCAGTACCTCCTTTAGCTATACTTTGCAACACATTCAATGCTTCAAAAGTATTAACATCCGAAGCCGCGTTCTCCATCATCACATCAATACCAAGGTCAGTAACCTTATCATCTGGAATAAGAGTAAACAACGTTTTGTTAGTAACAACGCCTGCCGGTTTGATCCAGTTATCCACATCATAACGCCGTCCCACTGGTCCTCCAATAATTCTTGATGCACTGACATAAGAGAAACCTCTATTTTTAACGGCTACAAACTCCGGATTTCTCCATATATTGATGAAAGCAAAGTCTACACTGTTTGCCTTTGAGCCATATCCTTTAATTTCCTTCAGGCTTAATACATGCTTTTGCACACCTTGTATCATTATTCCTTCTATGGAGAAAATATAAGGTTGATCCGGTTCTACCGAATGTTCCCATTCGGGTGCCATTTCGATATCGTTGAAAACAAGCGCAACGTTATTGTCAACACCCTCAAGACCTTCGATATTGATAATCTTTTCCTCTTTCAACCCTTCTATATCTTCCACCACGATCTTGATTCCATTGGTATCTTTATTGTCTACGACAGTTTTCAGGATAAATTCCATTTCCAGCGGATTACCTGATACCGGAATAGTTGTATATTCCTTCAGTTCACCCAGTACCTTATTATACAACGTATGCTTTACAGACTTAATACCTACAGCAGAACGGATCACTACAGACAGAGAAACCTCTTCATCGGGTACTAAAACAGGGAAATCTGATGGTTCGGTGAATATCTGGGATGGAAGTTTAGTTATCTTTTTAATAGGTATTACCTTTTGTGCCGTTTTTGTCAAAACGTCCGTTGATGTTACCAGTATCCCGGCTGCTTCACGCGTATTGACCTTGACATTCAAGTCAAATTCAAGTGTCATATCAGTTTGCAGAGTATCTATCTTTAAACGTTGACGTTCAGTCGCGTTTATCTCTTCATATTCTCCATTTTCATCCATCTTCAACAAGGTAGCATATATACTATGTATACCCACAGCAGAGAAACTTCTGGCAGATACAGTCACCGTCGAGTTATACTCCACCACATCTATTTCGGAAGGAGAAGTGAGTTCTACAGTAGGTGGCGGATACGCGTTGTCGTCCGAATAATCAGACTCACTATCACTACAATTTGTCAACAACAAACCCCATGGAAGGGCAAGTATCAGGATCATTATATTTTTGATATATTGCTTCATGACCGTTCATTTTTTATTTTAAAGATTCGATTTGTAATTGAAAACAATGTAAATCTCCGCTTACACTTGTTTCGGTTACCCCCCTAAAAGCCCATTTGTGTGAAGTCAGGACAAATATACAATACTCGGAGTCTCTATTTCTATTTTCCACTTCTACGAAAGAATAGGTATCAGAAGTTAAGTTAGAAGTAATTACCGACTCAAGATTAGGCAATAACGCACGTTTAACAGTGCCTACCAGAACCGTCTGTTCGTTTACCTTTTTCTTGAAAACGTCGACAGCCGGAGCTATCAGGTCTTCACTATTTAATGATACAGAACAGAAGAGCATATCTATTCCGTTCACTGCTTCTGTTTTTGTTTCAAGATATCTGCAATCGTTTTTTACTACATATTGTGTCATTTCGGAAATAGTAGAAGGAAAAAGAACCGTACTACCGATTATCTTTTTTTCTCCGTTACTATAGCTGACAGGCACAAACACCGGCACTTTCTTACTCTCTCTAGCAGTCTCCGTACCCGTATTTATGATTGCAGTTTGTCCATAGACAGCGTTCGTCCTGTCCAACAATGCCACTGCATGAACCGTGTTTCTGATAGATGACGCCACCTCTTTATAACTACAAGAGCTAAATAAATTTTGCTCTGACAAGTGCGCATAAACCAATACGTTAGTTGTTCTGAACCGGTTCCATTCCGGAATATCTTCTCCCTTGTTATCCTCATCACTACACGAAACGAACAGACAAGAGATGACACATATAAATAGCAGATATAGATAGTTTGATTTCATATTTCATTCATTTTACAAATTCAACTTCAGCAAACAAAGCCCTGTGGTCAGAAACTTCCGGATTAGATAAAACTTTAAACGACTTCACTTTCCACTTATTCTGTGGAAGTCCGAATATATAATCAATCTTGATTGTCGGCTGATCTGCCGGATAGGTGAACGTATCATCGCAGATTCTCTGCCAGTTCTTCATGACTTCACAAATCACATTAGAGTCGGTCCTGGCATTAAAATCTCCCCCCAGCAACGTCGGGGTATCTCCCGTACCAATCCGCTCATTAATCTGTTCGGCCATCGCGCTCCTTATCAGGTCCGTCGAATGATCCAGGTGAGTCGTTCCTATCCTGATTATGTCTGAAGTTCCCGGTTCCTGAATATCTACATACAATAATGTCCGGGGTTCTTTGGCTCCGTCTATACCTTCAAAGGTTTTGTTATTGATATAAACAAAAGGATATTTTGAGAGTATGGCCACTCCATATTCTCCACCACCAGTATCCATCGCTTTCCCGAAGACGGAAAACAATCCCAACTCCGCAGCCAGCTGAGTGGTGAAATCTTGATTTTTATTCCTTTTCGTGTTGTAATCTATCTCTTGCAACATTACAACATCCGGATTGTATTTCCTGATAAATACAGCATACTCCTTCACCGAGTAACCAGTCATCTGTCCGGACATCCGGCAATTATAGCTCATTATTTTAAGAGCCTGCGCATACGTACTTTGATACGCAAAGAAGAAAAGGCATACCCATACAATGGGCTTTAAAAGTGCTTTCATAAATTTGGTTTTGTTATTAGATTAAGTTTACTTATTCAATGGTATATGTATATTCTGATATTTTTTTAAAGCTAACCGGTGTTATGGATTGCATCACCTCCAACACATAGTTCAAGTCGTTTCCTTTACAAACGAAGTTGTACGTAAACGAAGCAATCTTTTCGTTTTTAACTGTAATCTCTATATCAAAATGCCGCGAGAGTGTTGTAAGCACTTCTTTCAGTGACGCATTTCTGAAAATAAGCCGGTTGCTCTTCCAACTCGAAGCATCATCGTGATATCTATCAGTTTTTATCCTTAGTACATTGCTTCTTTTTTCATAAACTGCAGTTTGTCCGGGAAGCACTTGTTGCATAGGTCTACGGCTTTTCACATGTCCGATATTTATACTCCCTTTGTCGAGTGTAGTTTTAATTACCTTATCCGAAGCATATGCTTTTACATTGAAACACGTTCCCGTCACCTGTATTTTTACATTCTCGGCAAACACCTGAAAAGGTGATTTCTTGTTTTCAGCTATCTCAAAATAAGCCTCTCCTTCCAGCGTAACATTCCTGTTGTATTTTGCAAACTGTTCCGGATAGGTCAATTTAGAATCGGCATTTAACCACACCCGGCTACCATCAGGAAGTAATACGAGTAGCTTCTCACCCCTTACAGCACAGACCTCCCGATAAACAAGGTTTGCCTCACTACGACTTTGATAGAAATTATATCCTACACCTATCACTAGCAAAACAATTGCACAAGCTACCGTCCACTTAAAGAACAATGGCATCCTTATTCTCCTGTTCTTTCGTTTTTCTTCCCGCATCACGGCTTCCTGAATATTCTTATAAATGCGATATTCATCAAAAGGAGGCAATTCTCTGTCGCCCAATTCGAGCTGTTTGCCTTCTATTATCCTTTGAATGTCGTCATCCATATATTTCCCGATGCCGTCAACTATTTCAAAGTCCTGACTTGTATGTTTCTTTTTTGATTTCATATTTCAATATCTATTAGTAATACACACTGTTACAAAAAAGTATTATACAGACTACGTTAAACCGTGTTAATTCAAAAGAACGTTCCATATCAACCAAAAGCGATAGCACTACATCATACAATAAATCAACAGCAAGCTAAGCTCTCCCACTGTCGCACGAATCTGCTTCAAAGATTGGCTATATTGAAATTTAATTGTATTGATCGAAAGATTAAGTTTATCGGCAATTTCCTGATTGGAGTATTTTCCCGAAACTTTCATTTCAAAAACTTTACGACGTTGTGGCGAAAGTTGCTCAAGAGCTTGCTGTATGATGTTCATTTGTTCTTGTTTAAGGTTTTCGTTTTGAGAATTGTCTTCCAATTCCAAAACCATTGAAAGGCAATCCTCAAGTAAATAGATATTTTTCTTTGAGTCTCTCAGCGTATTGAGCAGATCGTTCTTCAACATTGTAAAAAGGTATCTGTTTATAGGTTTTGTTTCGTCAATCTCTTCTTTTCTCAGCCAAAGTTTTAAGAATAAGTTCTGCACAGCATCTTCAGCCAATTCTTTATTCAGCAAATATTTAAATGCCAAAGAAAAGGTCTGCGCCGCATACGTCTTGTATACAATACTAAATGCCAGCTGGTTCCCCTCTTTCAGAGCCTTAACCAAAGCTTGGGCTTCATCCTGTGAGTATTTCTGGGACATCTTAATCATTTTAAATATGAAAATAAAAAGCTTATTATATCAAGTCCTCATTTTCAAATATATTAATTCCTTCTGATATAGCATGATTCGCGAGCAACAAATGAAACAGGCCTCTTATTTATTTCACCAGTCTTTGATATTTGCTGAATAAAAAGGTGGAGAATGATAATAATCCGTCAGTTGTTGAATGAACATCTTTTCGAGTATCTTTCCGATCAGTTGCATTTACCCAACCTTCTTCTATTTCTTTTAATTCATCTTCAAGTTGCTTCTGATCCACCTCTACACCTTTCCCGACCGCTTTGGTGAATGTATTGATATACACCTCCCAGCGCTTTGCATAATAATCACTTATCAATCCTGCCCACGAACGACTGGCATAATCGTTCAGGCTTCCCCCCCAAGTAGTAATCAAGTTGCGAGCGTTCTTTTCATAATAGTCTTTCAATTGGGGAGAATCTCCCATCTTCCGCGCATCATCAATCCATTTATCCAACGAACAGTAAGGATGAAAGGCATTCAGTTTATCCAAATCATTCAATATCTCCTTCATTTTCTCGCCGCAAGCTTTCAAAGCCTGATAGTCTTTAGCTTCAACCATCCTGTCAAACTCCATTTTCACGTCAAGAAAGTAGTTTCCAAGCACCTGTCTGCCTACAGTAATCAAATCCAGGCGAAAAGCATCCCTCCGGTCAGAAGGCGCTTCGTTCAGTTTTCTCCAAACCTCTAATAGCTCAACATTACTATATACATTACTTGTCCGTTTTTCACTATTCTTATTCAATGCAGGGCGATATCCGGGTAAAGTGCCCAATGTGCGCGGTACCTGTACATAAATGTCATTGAATAATATTTTCCAAGCATCGCGCACAGGCTGCGACACGCATCCCACATGTCTGTCAGCCAGACATTCAATCCATTTATCATCATCTACATTCAGGTTCCATGCTTTCTCAAGAATGTATTCGTAGGGAAACTGCATCACATCCAATCCTTCCAGCGTAGAGCCGATTCCTTTAAGGTTGCCTCCACCGTTAATGAGAGCATTCTCAAGCCGTGCGCCACTCTCTTTGACGTTACCTGTCAAAGTTGTGTTTCCCCCGAAATTGCCCAGATAACACCAAATATAGGGCTGATCATGAAAATGCTCTGTTCTTTTCCATAATTCAACATTTTCACAATGATAGTCAAGTAATATCATTTTATTCTGTGGCACTCCCGTCAACAAAGCCTTCATCCGCCCGGAAGTCCATTTATCTTTATCAAAATAAAACATCCACGTCATTTGCATCCATTGGGCTTTGGGATCGGCAGCCGTCAATGTGGCGTACATATCCGATGCTATCTTACGCAAATATTCGGGTTCGAAACTGGGCGGATCAACCTCATTGAAAGGATCTAAACCATAAATATGATCGGTTCCGAAAAGTTTTTTTTGTTCATCAAGAAATAGCTTCTGAATTTTCGCAAACAAAGCATCGTCAGGGTTCAGAAAATTACAACGGTATGCATCAGCAAAGCCGGCCCATTTGCCCAAATGTTGAATATCGGCCTCAGGATAGAGCCGTTTTAAATCGGCAGGTACATGTCCGGCAAAGGCTGGCAATACAGGCTTCATATTCAATTCACGCTCACGTGCGAGTATTCTTTTCTGCAAGCTTACCTGATGTTCCAGCCATTCCATCGGCAACGGACCGTTCCAGCGATCTATGTTAGCCATCCGATGCCAGGGCAGATACGGCGGTCCCGTGAAGTAAGAGCGTATTTCGATGTCCGACATTCCCATTTTCGACCAGACTTTATACCACACGGCTTCCTGTCCGGTAATTGCCAAAGGCATATTTATACCATTAAGGGCCATCCAGTCAATAAAGCGCTCCCATTCTCTCCATTGCCACCAAGGCATCGTGTAACCATACGTGCAGTAATTCAGGAAAAAGCGAGTATCCACTCGCGCTTCCGAAACGACCTTCTCACCAACCATTGGCAATTCTTCAGGAATTTCAACGGCTATATCCGCATACCATGACACGGTAGTGAGACAGTAATATTTTAAATAATGGTTCAGTCCCATCGCCATTGAATTGGCGTTGTTTCCACCGATTACAATTTTATCTTTTACAGACTCTATCGTAAAACAGTCTTTCTCTCCTTTCAACTTTTGAAATTGAAAACTCTCGATGTATGACGGCAGCAAACGTTTCAATAATGCTTCCGCAACAGCTACGTCTTTGTCTTTAGCCTGAAGAGCCAACGACATAAACAGCATAACCAGACACGTGTATACACTTTTTCTTTTCATTCTGATTTATAATTTTATATAGATTTTTCTTTTTAACAAAACATACCCCAACAGCCCATTGAACAACAGGAAAAATACACCGTACATAAATGAACCGAAGTAATTTCCGAATAACGGGTTAAGCAAATTACTGAATACAGCCGTATGAATATGCCAATGAACAAGCAATCCGCCGGCTATGCAACTAAACACATAAATTACAAGCGGATTCGCTCCAAATGCTTCGAAAAACGAAAACCACTTTTTATTCTGCTTCACATCAATGATATAGAGCAGCAATGCCAATGACAATGACGCAATCCCACAAGTAAGCAAAACGAACGAAGGAGACCACAAACGTTTATTCAAAGGACAGGCATAACTTAACAAATAGCCGGCAAACAACAGAGTGGTACCTATAAGAAATAGATTCAGCATCCGGCGGTCATTGTCTTTAATGTCGATGATTATCTTTCCGCAAACAAAACCTATCATTACTTGAGATACAGCGGGAATCGTACTAAGTATCCCCTCGGGATCGACAAACTGGCGGCCCTGAAGATACATGTGGTTAGATCCTAAAATAGCCGAATCAATCATGCCGACGATATTATCCGCACTCTTCTCAAATCCGTTTCCAAATAACTGAAGAATAAAGTAGACAGCCAGCAAAATGACGGCTAATGGCATAAACCGCTTATGTGGTATTGTTACAGCCAATAAGGCTGTAATGCCATAACAAATCCCAAGCCGTTGCATAACTCCCATCAACCGGAGCTGACTCAGATCAAAATAGTTACCACTATCGATTGCTGTAATGAACCACTCCATAACCAGACCTATAAATATTAATAAGAGACTTCTTTTTATGATTTTCGCAATGGCCGGTCGACACTGGAAGTTATACTTACACAAGGAGATGTAGGTCGAAATACCCATCAGGAACATAAACATCGGGAATACCAGATCGGCCGGCGAAAAGCCATCCCACTTGGCATGTGCAAAAACAGCAAAGTTATACCCACACTTTCCTGTGTTGTTGACCAAGATCATCCCGGCAACAGTAATACCCCGAAGTACATCAAGCGAAAGCAACCGTTTGTTCGGATTCATAATGTTTGATTCTTTTAATTACTTATTATATATAATATAGTCGTTCCGGCAGCTAACACTATCCCTATAAGCGATTCATAAGGTATCAGCTTCAGACGTTCTTTAAAGTTGAGTTCGCATACGCCTCCTGTCGCATGAAAGAACGAGCCATGTGGCAAATGGTCAAGAACTGTAGCTCCGGAATTAATCATAGCTGCCCCCCAAACCGCAGAAATGCCTATAGCCAATATCGTTTCAGCAAATGAAGAAGAAGCCAGTGTCGCTCCGGCTGTTGTCGATGCGGTAGCCGCTGACATCAATGCGCCTGATATAGGAGCAATCAAGACATCACTCATATGAGCATGCTCCAGTCCTGTAAGAATCCAGTCTTTCAAAGAAGAGTTCTTTATGATGCCGGCAATAGTTCCGGTTCCGATCAACAGAATAGCTACCACAGACATCTTTTGCAGTCCATACTCTATACCCGGAAGAATATTTTTCCATTGTTTCATACAGACAGCACCACATAAGCCACCTACCGGCAAAGCTATCAAAGGATCAATATTAATTCCTGCCGCAGGACGTAATGCCAATAAAACAATCGTAACAACAGGAGCAATCAGACTGGTTCTTAACGACGGCAGATTTCCCTCTTCCTCTTTATTCTCTGTTTGCATCACCGTTTTTTTGTTTTTTACTGTTTGAGGCATCAGACGGACAATAACGAAAACAGTGAAAAACAAACCGATCACTGCCGGTAAAATATTGGCAAACATTACAGCCGATAGATCTGCATTAAAATTTCCGGCCGCTATAATGGTGTTCGGGTTAGGTGATATGATATTTCCACACTTGCCTCCCCCGATCATAGCAATAAGTAACACGGATGGAGACAGGTTTAGACGCTTGCCTATCGAAAGAGCCACCGGTGCAACGGTTATCACAGCCACATCTATAAATACGCCTACAGTACAAAGCAACATCGTTGCGAGTGCCAATGCCATAAATACCCGTTTTTCACCCATTTTGTTTATAATCGCATTGGAGATGACCGTGGTAGCCCCGGTTTGTATTAATATACCTGATAAGACTCCGGCTGTCAGAATCCGCAATATCGCCGGGGTGACCTCTTTCACCCCTTCGGTCATCACCGTTACGGTCTCATTTAAAGATAGTCCTCCCAACAGCCCTCCAACTATCGCTCCGATAATCAGACTGTATGTCGGAGAAAGCTTTCTTATGATTAACAGTATGGATAATGAAAGCCCGATTAATGCGCCTATCGCTGTCATTGAGTATTATTTAGTAAATTGTTTTATGATTCTCACCACCTGTCGCACCGTTCTCTCTATGTTTTCTTTCGTAAACTCCGGTTGCATCGCTTCTTCAAGTGTTACCGGGAAAGGTTGAATAGGCAGTACGGCAGTAAACCCCATCCTATTAAGCGCTTCGGTGGCTTCGACCGCTCCCCCCAACGCTATCACCGGAACCTGACATTTCTCACCGACACGTAAAATTCCGTCCAGCGCCTTTCCCATACCAGTCTGGCGATCCAGTTTCCCCTCTCCGGTCAGTATCAGGTCTGCCTGTCGGACGACCTCTTCGAAACGAAGCGTTTTCAATATAACTTCTATTCCGGAGCGCAATTTTGTATTCAGAAACGGAAGCAGGCCGCCTCCCATTCCTCCGGCCGCTCCAGCACCGGGAAACTGTGATATATCCATATTTGTATATTCCTTTATCAGCTGTGCATAATGCCGCAACCCATTGTCCAACTCTATCACTTGCAACATAGTTGCCCCTTTTTGAGGAGCATATACATAGGCCGCACCCTCTTTTCCAAAAAATGGATTGCTAACATCACAGGCGATCGTAAAGTGACTCTCCTTCAATGCCGGATTTAATTGGGAAATATCTATTTGATGGACTTTTATCAGGCTTTCACCGACAGGCTCCAACTCACCGTTTCCACTATCTAAAAAACGTGCACCTAAAGCCTTCAGCATACCAATTCCCGCATCATTCGTAGCACTTCCGCCGATCCCGATAATGAATTCCCGGCACCCGCGTTTTAATGCGTCAGCAACCATCTCTCCAACTCCATAAGTCGTAGTCTTCATGGGGTTTCTTCGATTTGAGTCAATCAATGGCAAACCGCAGGCTGAAGCCATTTCGATAATAGCCATCGCACCTTTGCTTACGATACCATACGATACTTCAATTGGCTTCATGAATGGATCATGCACCCGACATGACACCGTTTGGGCATGAAGGGCAGAGCATAAAGCTTCTGTAGTCCCTTCGCCGCCATCGGCTATGGGGAAACGTATAATCTGACAGTCGGGTAATTCCTCCTGAATCGCTTTTTCGGCAGCTTTCGCTATCTCGAAAGAACCGACCGAACCTTTAAACGAGTCGAATGCCAATACAATCTTTTTCATAAAAGCTATCACTTATTTGTTTTCTCTATTAAATTCAACGCAGCCTTGACCGGATCATCAAACGGAGTCGTACTGTTGCTCCAGGGAGATGTAATCCATTGCTCCTCCCATTCCCGGATTTTATTCCGGTCTTTTGTGAAATAGAGCTGTATACGAGGGATATAGTAGTCTTTAATCAGCCCGCTCCAGAAACGGGCAGCATAATCCTCCTGAATACCACCCCAACTTGTAATCAGGCGTTTGGCATTTGCTTCATAAGCATCTTTTTCCTGAAGAGTTGTTCCACTATTGCGCGCAAGTTCCACCCATCCTTCTAATCGATATAAAGGATGAGAGGCCAGCAGCCTGTCAACGTCCATCAACAAATCAACAGTTTGTTGCAGATTACGTTGCGCTGCGAGAACACGATTCTCCGAATCATCTTTCAGGGCCTGCTTATAAAAATTTTCAGCTTTAGCCGCTACATAATACGAAACAAACTCTATGAGGTCGTTTCTGTATAATTCAGAGCTTTTCAGTTCGTCAGCGCAACTAGCATACAAACGTATAGCTTGCAAGTAATCATCACTAAGGTCGATTTTACTGATCCGCCGTTGATCGGGTATTACGGTTTGCCAGGTAAAACGGGGGTATGAATATAAAGAACTATATGCTGTTTTCCGAAAAAGTCTCCAGGCTTCCTCCATGGCATCGGGATAACCTCCATAACGGGCCTCGCAGTATATCCTCATCCAGTCGTCCAGGTCGATGCTGTCTGATGACCATCCCATATCGGCTAACAGTTCGTAAACAACCTCATTGTTCTCGAGTCCTTCAGGGGCAGAACCGAACCCAATCAGGTTACCTTTATTTGCGGCACGTAACGCTTTGACCGAGGAGCTTGCATACATGTCCAGATCTCCTGTCATGGTGTTTTTCCCACCAAAGTTGGGTACATAGCTGAATATCCATTTCTTTCCGTAAAACCCATCATGTACTTTCCATGTCTGTTCGGTGTTCCATACCCATTTCGGATAATCATTGCCCAAATCAATGATGATCATTTTATCATCAGGTACATTGCTTAACAAGGCTTTAAGCGATTCTTTATCCCAGAATGAATGTTGATATCCGAATGTCCATCCCTGTGTAACCCAAACGGCATCCGGGTTTCCGGCTGTAATCGATTTATAAATCGTTTCTCCATACTCGGCCAATAACTTATATTTCGCTTCTTTATCCTCCTTATCGATAGGCAGTTCCATCTCATTAAAACTATCCGAGAGATAATACGTATTTTCTCCAAACTCTTTTTCCCACTCTTCGACAAACAGTTTGCCTATTTCTTCAAAGAAAGGTGAATCCGGTGGCAATACATAGGCGTTGTACTCTTCATCAAAACCACCCCACCGCATGTGCCGGAATTGTGTGTCGGGATGTTTCTGCACAAATCCTTCCGGCACGAAACCTGCAAACGCAGGCGCTATGGGCTGCATACCCAACTCGCGCATACGGGTCAGGATTTGATGCTGCAAAGCGATTTGGTTATGTTGCCAGGCATCAGATAAAGGACCGTCCCACTTGTTCAGATTGCCCATGCGATGCCAAGGAAGGTGTGCAGGGGCAGTGAAAAACTCACGGATTTCTTCCTTGGTCAATCCCATACGCAGCCATACCCGTTCCGCAATGGCTTCGCTGGCCACGGTAGCCAACGGCATATTTACACCATAAAGAGCCATCCTGTCAATTTCCTTTTCCCAACGCTCCCAGTCCCAGTAAGGGGTAGTGTAGCCGAATGTACAAACATTAAGGAAATAACGCAACTCATAAGGGGACACCTGTTCATACAATTCATAATCGGGCCACGGCATCACCGACGTTATGTGTTCACCGCTCCATGTTTTCATACTCTTGCAGGCCTCTTTCATGTACGTATGAAAAGCGTAACAGATAGCAACCGAGCTACTTCCCCTTAAGGTAAGCCGACCGTCGCTTGCTATCACTTCGAATATATCTTTACCATCGGATGGTTCGATATATTCAAAGTGGATAGACTGTGCTCTTTCCCCAATCTGACGTTCTATTACCTGTTTGGCGGGGGTGATAATATCCGTCTTAGGCTTGTGGCATGAGCAGAAAAAAAGCGTTGTTGAAATCAGTAAATACTTGATTATTGTATGTATCATAGAAAATCATAAATGTTATAAGTGAGTATCAATATTTTTTCTTTGATGCTTCTTTCACATATTCCAGTTCCGTAATAATCGGTAAATGGTCTGACAAAAGCGACTGAACAGTTTGCGTACTAATCACACGCCATCCTTTTTGCGGGTAAGCAAACAAGTAATCTATCTTAATCACAGGTTTCCATGCCGGCATTCCAAAATCATCGTTACTCGCAGCAAACCAACTATCCATACCACGTATTGCCTCCGAGTAATGACGCGCATTGAAATCGCCTCCCAAAATTACAGGATATTTATAATTCTTGAAATGATCGGTAATAAATTTTATTTGCTCCGCCCGTGTTTCTTTAGAGTTGACGTCCAGATGCGTAGAGGTAAAAACAATGGTATCATTACCCATTTCGAATAATCCCTCCAGCATGGCCCGTCTCTCATGCTCTTTGACCGGATGGGGCAGCATTATCTTTTGGACAGAAATATATGGATATTTACTTAACATCCCAATACCGTAATAACCGGTAGAATAGTCAATCGTTTTTCCGTAAAGCCCAAACATCCCTGTATGATAGGCAAGTTCGGATATAAAATCCTTCCCTTTCTGATGCGGGGCACGCTTACGGTCTGTTTTGCTATCCACTTCTTGAAGCGCCACAAAATCAGGTTTGAAGGATTTGATGTGATGAGCAAGTTCTTCTAAAGATGCCAGTTCGCCAAATCTCAAATTATAGGTCATTACCCGCACCCGTAGAGTATCTTGCGCATAGACAACGCCCAAAGTCAGGCATAAAAACAATAATAAATATTTCTTCATTGAATACATGGTTTCTATTTTTTTAATGATTACTTTTCCCAACCTGGATTTTGTCCTAACAGAGGATTCTTCTGACGCTCGGGATTAGGCACGGGCCACAAATAATGTTTCGTTGCGTCGAAGTAGCGTGCTCCGCCTTCCGCGGTAGACTTTTCGTAGATAACATCACCAAACTCATCTACTCCGGTATCAGGATACGGGTTGGCGCCCAAATCGTTCATACAAACTTTCAGACTGGGACCGGTGATGGCACGTCCAAAACGAAGTTCGCCTTCACGCCAGCGCATCACATCGGCGTATCTTGTTCCTTCACCTGCCAACTCAATGCGACGTTCTCTTCTCAATTCGGTTTCGAGATCCATCCCCCATGCGCTAAGTTCGTCAAGGTTCATACGATGCATATTCACACGATCTCTAAGCCTGTTGATGGAGTAATCAATCTGTGTTTGTGTCAGTTTCTTGCCTTGTAGTTCGAAAGTGGCTTCGGCATAAATCAGCAAGATTTCGGCAAAGCGGATAACATTGAGATTTCCATGTCCGCCTACACTTGAGCCGGCCAAATCAATATCGTTATACTTTTTCAGATAAAAACCTGTACGGCTATTTGCCCCCACACGGTTATTATCTTGCAATGAAGCAAAACGAGGCAGATTAAATATCTCGTTGGCCTTATCCGTATCAGGGTCACCGTCATCTCCTCCCGGCCATTTGTCACCCGGAGCATATAAAGTCATCTTCATTCTAGGATCTCTGTTCTGGAAATAATCCACATAATGCTCTTCAGGCGACTTGTATAACGATGAGGTCTGCACACCGGTCTTTTTATAATATTCCAATCCGGTTTTTGCCGGTTTACCGTCTGTACACAGATAGGCATCCACTAATGACTTCGTTGGATTGAGACGTATATAGTCTGTCGGACTGCAAGTTTCATTGGGCAGACTTTGTGTACGGATTTCGGGTACAAAAAGACTATACACGATGGCTTCGATATTTTTCGGATCATTCTCGACATCCCCTTCGTGATGAAATAGTTTTTCGTATTCATACAGACCATAGGGACTGTTTTCGATAATATATTCACTCGTTTTTGCAGCCAGTTCCCATCTTTCGTTTTGCAAGGCGATACGTGCCAATATGGCTAAAGCGCCCCAGCGGTCGAGTCTTCCCAGTTTATCGCCCGTATACCTTTCTTCAGGCATGCGCTCTGCCGCCCATTTCAAATCCTCGACGAGCTGGTCAATGACTTTCTCTCTGGGAGTACGTTCGATATATGCATCTTCGGGCTGGATGACTTCTCCTACCCAAGGTACATCACCCCAAAATGTCGTGAGGTAAAAGTACATAAGCGCCCGGATGGTTTTTACTTCTGCGGCATAAACGTCCTTCTTATTTTGAGCTACCTGCGCTTTATTATAGTTGTCTAAAAAATTATTGCAGCGATAAATATAACTATACGCTCCTGTCCAATAGGTAGTGAAGGGGAAGCCGTCAGTATAAGAGTGTTTGCCTCCCGAAACCTTACTTAGTCCACTAGTAATATTCCCCCACATAACAGTTTCGGCCGTCGATTCACTCCAATTCACAAGATAGTCTTTTTGTAAAGCTTCGTAACAGGGAGGCAAGGCATTTTTAAGCTGATCTTCATTCACCCAGAATGTTACATTGTCCGGCTCGTTAGGGTTCGTTCTATCCAGAAAATCGCTACATGAGGTAATTATACCAAATAAAGCAATGATTAAAAAGTATTTTGAGTATTTCATCTTTATAGTCGTTTAATAGGTTAGAATGTTATTGATAATCCAAAAACATAGGTTTTTACTTGCGGATAGACATCTCCGCTGGTGGTCCTCACTTCAGGGTCATAAGCCCCGAAGTAATCGGTTTTAGTAAATAAGTTATCTGCCGAAGCATATACTCTAAGACTATTAATGCCAAGAGGTGCCACCATCCGGGCAGGAAAACGATAACCTATCTGAATATTCTTCAGGCGCAAGTACGATGCATCCTCTTTCCAGTAGTCACTGAAGAGCCTGTTGTGCTCCTGCGACTGATAAAGTCTGGGATAAGAAGCATTTGGATTCATAGGCGTCCATCTGTCAAGATGCTCTTTTTTAGGGATTGAGTAGTCATTGATAAACGCATGCCGGGCCTCATCCTCAAGGTAACCGGCAACTTTGCCTACTCCTTGCAAATAGAAACTGAAATCAATGCCTTTCCATTCCAAACCACCCTTGATTGCATAGGTGTAATGGGGCTCTTTCTCGCCAAACACCACTTTGTCGTAGTCATCAATTACCCCATCGGGAGCGCCGTCAGGACCACTAATGTCCCGATACTTAATATCTCCGGGCTGTACAATGCCGTTTTGTGATGCAACAAGAGGGAATTTTGGTTTCTGGTACTTACCTGTAGTTGTATTCACCGATTCGAAGTCATACACTTGCGCCAGTCCATCAGTCAGATAACCATAGAAAGCACCTATCGGATCACCTACCCGACGATACGAACCGGAAGCCGTACTGGTCAGAGACTCCGGAGTTCCACCCAAATCGGTAATCTTATTACGGGCATCCGACAGATTGAACCCGAGATTGTAATTTACACTTCCGATCTTATCACGCCATGACAGATTGAGTTCCCATCCTTTGACATCAATCTTACCAAGATTGACATAACCTACGTTACTACTGGAAACTCCGACAATAGCCGGAACATCGGGACGAACCAATGCGTCAATATTTTCTTTCTTATACCAATCAAAGTCCACATTCAGTCTATTGTTCAAAAAACTAAGATCTACTCCGAAATTAAGCATGCGGATGGTTTCCCACTTGATATCAGGATTACCGATTTTGTTTTGCCAAAGTCCCATAACAGGTGTATTAGAAGCTCCGATAGGATAGGACTCCTCGGTTATGATAGGTGACAAGTAGGGATAGTAATTACCAGGAATATTTTGATTTCCCAACTCACCCCAGGAAGCACGCAGCTTACCCGAACTCAATACCGAAGTAGCGAACTCCATGAATTTTTCACGTGAAAAGTTCCATCCTGCCGAGAAAGATGGAAAATATCCCCAACGATTGCCCTTGGCAAATCTTGAAGTTCCATCAGCACGCAGGTTAGCTTCAAACAGGTATTTACCGTCAAAAGCATAGTTGACACGACCAAAGTAAGAACGCAAAGCCCACTCGTCTTTTGTTCCGCTATTCATAAAATTAATCATTCCGGCACTAATAACGTGAATATCCTCAACCATCACATTATCACGTGTAGCACCCAGTGTGCTTCTGTTTTCCCATTCTTGCGAGAATCCCAACAACGCTCCCAACTCGTGGCGCCCTATGGTTTTATTAAAATTCAGGGTGAATTGCAACGTTTGGGTCATAACGTCAAGATGGCTTTGTGAGATATAGTCCTTGGCATCTTCATTTGCTTTCAACGGGCTACCGTCCGAGTAATAAGACAACATCTTCGGGTTAAATTCATCCACCTGGCGGGTATATATATTAGCAGAGTACTGCATACCTACGTTCAGCCCGTCTATAATTTTGAGATCTGCATTGAAAATACCATTGAGCACACGAGTTTTCCGTTCTTCCATTCCCGACTCATAAGCTACCTGCAAGGGGTTACGTACCGAACCGTACGACCAGTTCTCACTATCTACCATCCGGCCATTCTCGTCAGGAATTTGCCACATGACGGGAAGTAACGGAGACATACGCTGTGACAGGCGGAATACTCCTGATGTGCCACTATAACCTAAGTCCTTTTTATAGAAATCAACATAGCTCATCTGTCCGGTCAGTTTCAGACGATCATACACCTCCGTGTTTACACTGATACGCGCATTATGTCTCTTGGAACTATATCCGTCACCTACAATCAGTCCATCCTGATCCAGGAAACCATACGACATAAAAAATCCGGTTTTCTCGCTTCCACCCCGTGCGCTCACATTATGCCCCGTTTGAAAAGCCCGGCTTTTGTATATTTCGTCAATCCAGTCAGTATTGGAATATTCGTTGGGATACAGTCCCGAATCATATTTATCGAAAGCCTCTTGGGTATAGGGCTTGGAAAATCCGGCCGCACTCATGGCTTCATTGGAGAGTTCCATGTATTCCCTTCCGTTAACAAGTTCGGGCAATGCTGTGGGAGTCTGGAACCCGGCATATCCGTTATATTGGAATACTACCCGTTCTTTCTTTTCTCCCTTTTTAGTCGTTACAAGAATAACACCGTTAGCGGCACGTGCTCCATAAATGGCTGATGAAGCAGCGTCTTTCAGTACTGATACGCTTTCGATATCCGAAGGATTCAATAAATTGATGTCTCCCCCGGCTACCCCATCAATCAAGATTAAAGGCGCTGTACTACTGTTGATGGTTCCCGTACCACGAATGTTGATACTTGGCACAGCACCCGGCTGCCCCGAAGAGGAAACGATACTAACTCCAGGCAACAATCCTTGCAGCCCCGTAGTTACGTTAGTAATAGGTCTGTTCTCAATAGCCTCCGCTTTAACCATAGATACAGCACCTGTTACATTCACTTTCTTTTGCACGCCGTAGCCTACAACTACTACATCTTCCAGACTGACAGCATCCTCTTTCATCACTACGTTTACTGTCGTTTCTTTCGCTATGACGCTTTCTTCACGATAGCCGACGTATGAGTACCTAAGTGTACTTCCATAGGGTACCTTGATGGAATACTGACCATTGACATCAGTGATTGTACCTGTAGTCGATCCTTTTACCGATACGGTGGCTCCGATGATCGGTTCCGCATTCTCATCAGTAACTTTACCTTTCACGTATAGTTCCCTTTTACTTCCTTGCGAATCAACAGGTTCATTTTTATTTTGATATTCTTTATTATAAAATAAAATACTGTCATCCAGGAAACGGAACCCAATGTTAGTCCCTTTTAGCAAAAGAGTTAGTGCTTTGTTTACCTCTGTGTCTTTTACCTCCAATGACACTTTCCTACTCGTATCCACAAATTCTTTGCTATAGGCTACATGCATTGAAGCCTTCTCTGCTATCTGACTGATAGCCTCTTTAAGAGGAAGCTCTTTGATACTAACCGATATTTTTTGCTGTTGTGCATAAACAAAAGCAGTGACAAATATGCACATTAGGGCTACAATACACCTTCTGCCGGTGGATGAAAAAGGAGAATCTTTTTCCATAATATTAGTCTTTAAAGTTAATAGTTCAATATCTATTAGCTAATACACAAGAGATATTAAAAAGTATTACGGCAAATAAGTTAATGAATATTAATTCGGGAAATATAGGAGAACTTGCCGGAAATCAATCCGTACTTGATAAAAAAGAAAGAAAACACTTCAAAGGTATCGTTTTTAAAAGAAAATATAAAGGGGGGGGGATATCGTATTTTCTCATTTAATGCATAAATTAGTGTCTTTACCTGAAATAATTAATACCTTTGAGTACACGAATTAATTCATTTGACTATAGTGTTTCTTTCGATAGACTATAGTCAAATAAAAGAAGCACTATAGTCAACGTTTTAAATGACTATAGTCAAACGAATAAAATCATGTAGCCGGAGACAATATTTACTGAATAACTAAAAACAAAATAAGACATGAGTGTTTATTACGATCTTTATGCCAGTGGCAACCCACAAAAAAAGGATGAGCAGCAACCACTTCACGCACGAGTGATTCCATCAGGAACTCTTGATGCTAAGAAGTTTATAGAATTAGTATCTAAAAGTAACGGCTTCAGTCAGGCCACCATTGAAGGATGCTTGCAAGCAGTCACCGATGAGTTACAACATTGGTTGAAACAAGGCTGGATTGTGGAAGTCGGAGAATTAGGTTATTTCTCCTTATCGCTGAAATGCGACCATCCGGTAATGGAGAAGAAAGAAATCCGCTCTCCATCCATCCACCTGAATAAAGTAAACCTTCGCATCAACAAGAAATTCCGTGAGAGTTTGGAACCATTGCCGCTGGAACGCATGGAATCACCTTACCGAAGCAATGGCAATCCCGATGAAGACAAATGCCGTAGCATCCTTATGCAACATCTGGATGAACAAGGTTGCATCACTTGTGTCGATTTCACGAGACTAGCCGGCATAAGTCGGTACAAAGCAACCGGGCTTTTAAATAGCTATTTAAAAGAGGGAATTATACGAAAATACGGAGGAGGAAAGACGGTGGTATATTTAAAAAGATAGAAGCCAAATACTCTTCGCAGAATATATTAGGAGGTGGAATATTATTCAAACAAAACCATCATATAATAATTTTGCAGCCGCTAATAATTAGCAGCTGCAAAACATCAATCACATTTTTTCATCAATTTGCTGAGATTTGTTTAAGGATATGTTGTGTGTTAAGTATTGTCTTTTCTGCTGTTCGACCACTAGCTATATCTACGCTCTTTAGCGCGGCATCCAAAGCCGGAGCAGATACTATTTTAATTTTCTCATAATCCTGGATACCTTCGCGAAGCATCTCAAAACGTATGCTGGCTATCGCCTTGCTTGAAGCCGTGTTATCCGTACGGTATATCATATGGAAATCTCCGGCAGTATTGGTTCCATCCTGTATATTCAGGGGGTCAGAACTCAACCAATAATCAAAAGCCCACCGGAGATAACCATTTAACCCTTTTGACGCAGCATACCATGACATCCATACCATCTCTGCCGGAGATGTTTCCTTGGATACATAATTGTTAGGGAACATTTGCGAACAACTGGTGTAGAAAGTTGAAACCGGATTGGTTGAGGCTCTCTCATACCCCAGAAGCGTACAATAATCATAGAGTTCATTCTCAATATCAGCAGCAATACGGCTTCCTGCCAGCCCTATTTTCCAATCCTTCCCATTTTGTCTGATGAGATTCACCACTTTCCGGGTTTCTTCGTCACGCGCTTCGTCAAGGAATAGAACTGCTTTATCAAACCAGCCTTTAGCAGTCAGATGTGCACGAAATGAGGTAAGAAATGCTGTCCAGACTTCATTATATTCGTCCGTTCCTATCGGCAGTTCTTTGGTCTTGTAACTCGAAGCCGCTATATCAAAATACCCAATTGAATTGTTCCAACCTACTAAAGAGAAGCAGTCTATCTGTTTATTAATCCCCAAAGAGAACATAAATTCCACGAATTTGTCAAAATTGGCATAGTCAAAACTCCACGTGTTATCCTCATTCAAGCTCCAGTTGACCATCGTTTGCCCTCCCAGAAACGCTCCGTCTTTGATATAGGTCGTGACAGCTTTCTGACCGGCATCCGCCAGCATCTTATAGAACGAAGACATCAGAGATTCGTAAGCCGGAGAAAAAGGTTCTACCTTGCTGCCACTCTTCTCGCACAAAGTAACCAACTGAAAAGGGAATTGCCATATATCCAGGTGATACGTCCAGTCTTTGACATCGGGCAAAGTGTGGTCCGTCACAAGAAGCTGAATATTGAAAGACAGTTTTTCCCCTGTTTCTTCCTGCTTCACGTCGATGCTCCCTTCATATAAGCCGGGCGAGGTATTCTTAGGGACATCAATCGTCACCCACACCTTTGTCGGGTCAGTGGAAGAGATTTGAGTCACCTGCTGTTCCGACAATGCGTCGGCAATATATGCCGACTGGCGTGAAGTCTGCATACCGCAATCCAAGGCTTTCGTATCTCCTAATACATAGGTAGGGAATCGTAAACGAATATTTGAAGAAGATAACGTCTGTGCGCCGCACTTCAAGTCATTCACCTGATAACTTATCTCTTTCACATTCTTTTCCGCCCAGAGAATAAGCTGGGTATGTACACGCTCGTTTCTCCAGACCGTATCCCGCCATTGAGTCACAATCTTGTCGGAAGAACGCTGGCCCTCATGCTTATCCCTCTGCGCATATCGCCTATATTTACTTTCAAAAGAGCCTTTCATGTTTTGGGGCGTTTCCACAGGCGGCTGTCCCCCACCTACGTCCGGAGCATCTTTTTCGTCATCGCCGCAGCCCGGAAATGCGAGCAGCAAACAGAACATTGCAGTTAAAATCATATATTGTTTCATTTCAGTTATTTTATTGTTGAATAAGCAGTTTCCTGGCATTCTCAAAATCCGTAACAGATTTTTGCCGTCCGTCCCGGTTTCTCACAGCCATGTCAATCGCTTCTTTTTTCTGTTTCGAGTCCACTATCTTGAGCAATTCAAAGTCTTCGATACCTTCTTTCAGCAATTCCCAACGAATGGAACTGACAGGTCCGTTTTCTCCCGGATAAATATAATAATCATCCCCTTGAATAAAATTGAAAACAGGTTTGTTGTACGGGTCCTTATCAGACCAACTGTTATATGCCCACCGCAAATATCCGTCAAGTCCGTAATATGCTGCCAGCCAAGGTATCATCCTTGCCTCGATAGCGGGGGAATAGGTCAACGTATTCGGATGCGCAGGGTCGCCGCACAAATAAAAGTTCGTTATCTTGCCCGGGTCTTTTTTCCTTTCCTGCAACCAGGTAGAGATTTCATCGCCTGCAGCCAGTTCTTCGGGTAAGAAGGAGTAAAACAGCGAGAACGACTTTGCTAATGAAGAAGCCTCTTTCCTGCCTGCTATTGAAAATTGCTGCAAGAATACAGGCGCACTATCACCCACTATATCCAAAATCGACTCAATTACCTCATGCGGACTTTCATCAAAGCTCAGATAAGTTTTACTCAGCCAGTCCTTTGAAGCCAAGTGAGTTTCAAAGTCACGCAAGAAAGCTTTCCATACTTCTTTGTATTCAGGAGCAAACTGGTCGTAATACAATGTATCCGAAGCGTTAGTCTCCTTATGGCGGTAAACAATCTCGCGACGGTCCGTCTTATGATTGAAAGGAGACAACGAAAACGCGTCAATACGCCGGTCAATTCCATGCTTGAAACAAGCCTCTACAAAGCGGTCGAAGACCGTGTAATCAAAACTCCATTTTCCCGAACCGTCCAATAACCAAGTAATCATGGCGGGATAGCCCATATAAGTCTGCGAACGCTGGCTGCCCGCCAGCCAGTCTACTTTCCAAGGGTAAGGCACGATAGTGGTCGTAATGGTTTTCGCCCCTCTTGACGCTAAATCCGCCAAATACGGGTCTATCAGCTTCCAGTGTTCTTCGGACCATGCTTCCACCCCTTTCTCCACAGCTACCGCATTGGGATTGAACCACAAATCCAGAAAGAAACTATAATTTTCGGGTGTCGGCAATGTAGGAGCCAGCACATTCACAGCCAGATTAAGGGCAACTTCCTGATACTGGTCCGTATGAATCACAAGCTTCCCGCGATAAATATCGGGAACGGCAGATTCCGGTATCTCTACCGTGAACCAGACAGGCTGCGCCCTGTAAGCAGGCACATCTACCGCCGGCAATTCCATCAAAGGGTCGGCTACGACATCGGGCACTCCTGTCCCACTCACTTCCTGACCATAGACATCTTCCTGACGGGCAGTCCATGTATATTCGCTACGAGCACGCTCCACGGGTACATAACGGACATACCTGACTTTCACACAGTCGGCATCCAGCGTATCCCCCTTTTCCGAGATTAAATCTTCCACCCTGACAGAAAGCCCTGTTAGTTCGTGAACCGCTGCAACCGAGAGTTGAAAAGACTGCTGCTCGTTACGCACTCCCGTGATTGAATGAATGGCTGAAAAGTCAACAGGCAGGATATCGAACGGTGACGGCTGCTTGTCATTCTCATGCTTGGGCGCAGGAAATCTGGGAACCCGTATCAATGACGATGTGGCAAGTTCCCCGGTAGGTATCCATACATTCAATGAATCTGAAGGCAATGCCGACTCCACCGTCACTTTCAACCATTCGGGGATTTCGGTGACAGGGTCCATTACCTGATTACGGACCGTTCCTTCTGACTGCGCCTGTCCGCAGCCGCATAAGGCAGCGGACATACAAAGCGCATATATACTCAAACTAATACTATTTTTCATCTATTCAATAACTTTTATTAATACTCATTCTGGTCGAGAATACCCGGGATTATTTCCGTACCCGGTTTGGGCAGCAACCTGGCAGTTTCTTTCACATTCGGCAAACGTTCCACATTGGCCGTGACTACCATCTCTCTTCTGACAAGGTCATGCCACCTGTCCCCTTCGCAAGCAAACTCCCATGCCCTTTCCTCCAGAACAGCCCTGTCAAATTCATTTTGGGATGTCCGGAGTGTATATGGGGAACTTTCACCCCGTCCCCTCTTATACACCCGGTCGAATGCGTCCAATGCTGCCTGATCCGGGCCATTATTCACATAGTTAGCCGCTTCCGCATAAATCAACAGAACATCGGCAAAACGCAGAATAGGTCGGAAACCTTCACTGGAAGTATTCACCCGGCGACCACCGTCACGATATTTGGCGATAAAAGGTTCAACGCCCGCTTCTGTAAAAGTCGTACCGTCAGCAAATACGGAAGTGAAAGTGGCATCTTTCCGGGAACCTTCGGGAAAAGCATCGAAGAACCGGGTTTCACTGAAATAGTCTCCCCATCCCCCTTCGCCATTTCCAAAGTATCTTGTAGCCAAATCCATGTGGCTTCCGGCCACTCCGTCTTCTGCAACCGAACCGTAGAAAGTGAAAATAAACTCTTTTGACTTCAACTTATTAGCTTGTTTCCACAAATCGGCGAAATCGTCTTCGAGATCATATCCATACTTTTCATCCATTACTTCCGCAGCCTTGTCTCTAGCCAACACGTAATAAGACTTATCATTCAACGGCCATCCCGTCATAGTCAAATACACTTTAGCCATCAAAGTCTTCGCCGCCCCTCTTGTCGGCCTGCCTTTCTCCGCAAATGAGAGAGGCAGTTTGACTTCAGCTATTGAGAGGTCTTCAAGAATTGCGTCGTACACTTCGGCTACGCTCGACTGTTTTACGGTTTCAATATTATTTTGATTCTCATAAGTCGTCACCTGCACAGGACCGAAAAAACGCACCAGATAAAAATAGGTGAAAGCACGCAGGAACCTTGCCTGTCCTTCAAGCGCATCCAGTTTTTCCGCCGAAACGTCTTTGGCATTCTGAAGTTTGCTAATCAACGTATTGGCATTGGAGATAGCCTGATAGCATTTCATCCAGAAATCATGAATGACAAGTTCACGGTCATTGGGAACCAACCGGTCGAAATTTTTAAACAGGTCTGCGTCGGAACGAATATCCTCTGCCCCGGACGCCAGGATGAGGTCATATCCATAATCAAATCCCGACCAGTCGGAGTAAAGGGCTTTGATAATACCCGTCAAGGCGGCGTTATACTCGCTTTCCGAAGTATAAAAGTTTTGTGGTGATAAGTCTGACGGCGGATTCTCGTCCAAATCCACGCACGAAACAATCAAAGGCATTGCCAGGCACAACAGGGAAAGTCGTGCAATGTTTTTTATAAGTTTCATAATGTATATCTTTTTGATTATCATTCTTTAATTCTTTTTGCCAACACTATCAGAAAGTAATATCCAGACCGATTGCATACTGTTTCTGGGAAGGATAGGAAGCCATATCAAATCCGGTAAACGGTCCCGAATTATTGCCGGAAGCAATGCTGGAAGCATTATTGGCCTCGGGGTCAAATCCCGAGTAGTTGGTGAAAGTCAGCAGGTTCGTCCCGGTCACATATACCTTTACTGCATTAATCTTGAATTTCTTCAGAAATTTGGAAGGCAGATTATAGCCGAGAGTGATGTTTTTCACCCGGAGATAGGAACCGTTCTCGACCCACTGGCTGGAGTTTCGTTGATTTCCAAGTACATCATGTCCCGCAACGGTCGTATTTTCATTTTCTGGCGTCCAGCGGTTCAGAAGATTCCTGCCGACTCCGTCCGCGCCTCCCTCCAACATAAACTTTCCAAGGTTCACGATATCATTTCCCTGTACTCCGACAATGAGTACATTCAGAAACAGGTCTTTATAACGGAAACTATTACTCCAGCTATACGTGAAGTCCGGCAGTGTTTTGGCGATTGTCACCATGTCTTCACTGTCTATCACTCCGTTATTGTCCTTGTCGAAATATTTCGGAGAGCCGGGAGTGACCCCATACGCGCCCGCCAAAATCTTCTCACTGCTTTTCCATACTCCGTCATACCTGAAACCTTTTACCAAGCCGATAGGCTGCCCCACTTCCAGGCGGACTGCATCCGAGAATCCGGGCATACCGGCTCCTCCAAGAATCATTTCGTCCACTCCCTCATTGAGTGCCAGCACTTCACTACGGTTGGCGGCGTAAGTCAAGTTGGTAGTCCACTCGAAGTTCTTCGTCCGCACAGGTGTTCCGCCCACAACCAACTCAATTCCCTGGTTGCGGATTTTTCCGGCGTTCACCAATTGAGTGGCTTGTCCAGAAGCCATTTTCAGTTGCTTTTCAAACAATAAATCCGAAGTTATTTTCCGGTAGGCATCGGCAGTGAGGTTGAACCTGCCCTTAAATAAAGAAAGGTCGATACCTGCATTCCACTGTTTAGTAGTCTCCCATTTCAAATTCGGATTTCCCGCCAAAGTAGACAATGAAACGCCCTGATGAAGTTTCTCACCGTCAAATGCATAAGCCGCTTTAGAGCCTGTCACCAGCAAGTCCAATGACTGATAGGGAGAAATTGCCTGATTGCCGACCACTCCGTAACTCAATCTCAATTTTAGGTTATCTATGACGGAGACATTTTTCAAGAACTTTTCGTTTGAAATATTCCACGCCAGTCCGGCGGAAGGGAAATATCCCCATTTATTGTTCTTCGCAAATACCGACGAACCGTCTGCACGCATGGTCAACGTAGCCGAGTAACGGTCTGAATAGGTATAACTGATTCGTCCCATATAGGATAAGAGCGTCTGATCGGCCCTGTAAGAACCGGGCTGAATGGTTTCGTTTCCGAGACCCAGATTATTATATAATTTCTCGTTCGTGAAAAATCCTTTGGAAGAAGCATAGCTGGAAGTCGATTTCGACAATTGCTGTTCCAGAACCGCAGTGGCAATCAGATGATGTTTGCCTGCAAAGGTATGGTCGTATGTCAGCATATTCGTATTCTGGAATTGTATCCACTTGTCATTGCTTATGCTGGCTGTCCGTGTCGCTTCGTCCCCATTAATCACTTTCTCGGTGTAATACCAGTCACTCTCCCCGTCTGTCATCTGCCAGGAGACGGACGACTGGAAGTTGAGGTCTTTGAATAACTGGACAACGATTTCAGGATTAATGATATTCATTTTCTGGCGATATACATTCGTCTGTTCATTGGCAAGCGCCACCGGATTATATTCCGTATTCGAGCCGTAACCACCTCCCGGCTGCGAATAAGTACCGTCACTCTCATACACAGGCCTTGTAGGCGCAAAATTCAAAGCGGCATAGATAGGGCTTCCGTAAGCGTCCCGCGCATTCTGAACCGTCGGATTATCTTTAGACGAAGAAAAGAAGGTGTTCAAGTTCAGCTTGATTCTTTTGTTCAAGTCGATAGAGAGGTTCGAGCGCAGCGACATTTTCTGGAATTTCGAGTTGATGACAATTCCTTTGGTTCCCAAGTAATCTCCGGCAATATTATAAGAGATAATCCCTGACCTCCCGCTGATGCTAAGATGATGATTCTGGGTTGTCCCGGTTCTGAATATCTCGTCCTGCCAGTCGGTACTATTATTTTGAAAAACAGATACGTCGTCAAATACGGCAGGCAGTTTTCTCGCTTCCCTGTTCGTATTAATATATTGCGCATATTCCGAAGCATTCATTATATCCAGCTTTTTGCGTACTTGCTGAAGGGCACCAAATACATTGTAAGTGATAACCGGCTTTTGGCTGCCTCCCTTTTTAGTCGTAATCAGGATAACCCCGCCGGCTCCCCGCGAGCCATAAATGGCAGTGGCCGAGGCATCTTTCAGAATTTCAATCGATTCGATATCATTCGGGTGTACATTCGACATCGAGCCGCCCTGCATTCCGTCGATGATAACCAGCGGGTCACTTGCGGCATTGATTGAATTTACCCCACGAATCCGAATGGAGATACTGGAATTGGGAGAGGCATCATTATTGACTACCTGCACCCCGGCTATCTGCCCCTGAAGCGCCTCATCGGTACGTGTAAAGGCCGCGTTCCGTATGTTTTCTGACTTAACGGAACTTACCGAACCGGTAATATCACTCTTTTTCTGGATACCATAGCCCACTACGACCACCTCATCCAGTAAAGCGACATCTTCTTCCAGCAGAATATCCATTTTCGTCCGGTTGCCCACCGGTATTTCCTGCGTTTTATAGCCTATAAAGCTGGCTACAAGTATATCTCCGGACTTCACATTGATAGAGAAGTTACCGTCCAAATCGGTGATTCCACCTGTCAGCGTCCCTTTTATTGCAACAGATACCCCCGGAAGCGGCTGCTTATCGGCTTTCGACCGTATCGTACCTTTCAATGTCTGCTGTGCAAAGGCTGAAAAAGAAACAATCAGCCCAAGCATGATTAATAACACTATTTTCTTCATATTTTTCATATTATCCGATTATTAGTTTAGTCCGTAATCTCCACGTCAAAGTCCTTGACGGTACCAAATCTCACGCTGCCGCACGGTTCGAAAACAGAAAGGTCGACACCCCATGAGTCCACAGTAGCCGCCCGCATACGCACAACACCAAGCGACGCATCTGCCGGAACATGCACGGATATGCTATACGGCCCATTGTTCGTTCCTTCAAACTCGCCGAACACTGCAATACGTTCTCCGTCATTTGTGAAATTCCTGTCACCGTTCCAGTCTATCCACACAGCACTGCATGACCAGTTGTTCGATTGTACCAGATGAAGTGTAAAGTCACTGCCTCTTTTCACGATAAGGCGGTCTTCGGGATAGTACTTATAATTATTAGTCGGTATGGCGATATTCACATGCGACAGATTTTGCGCAGCTCCCTCGGTGCGTACTTCATCCGGGCAATAGTCGCCATAACCTGTTATCGTACAATATTCTTTGCCGAACACCGGCGGATTACCGCTTACAAATACCTCGACGGACGCGCTTCGTCCACCTTCTACCGTAGTGGCTGTTATGATGGAAGAACCTCGCGAGAACGCTGTCACCACGCCATTATCGACACTGGCTACTTCGGGGTCACTCGAAGTCCAAATCAAGTCCTGAATAGAAGCATCCGCCGGTGTGAAAAGGACATCATACCGTATTTTCCCCGGAGCTATGGGAGCTTCAGGCGATAACTTTATTCCCGTCACTTTTACAATCACCCTGACCGGAAGCGACTGTTTCACTTTTCCGTCCGCAGTAGAGGCGGTTATGATAGTGGTTCCCACTTTCAGCCCGATAATGCCGGATACCAACCCCGGTTCATTGGATTGTACCTGCGCTATTTCGGGATTGGCAGATTCCCACTTCAGCTTATCCGTCATATCGTCCGGAGACGCAACAGCTACAACAGACTGTATTTCATCAATACCTATCAATATATCCGACGTATTTAACGTGAAACTTTCGAGTGCAATATCCTGCTCTTCTTCTTTACAGCTGTACTGCAACAAAGGAGTTGCAAGTAACAAAAAATAAAGGATTTTTTTGTAAACTAGTTTTCTCATAAGCATTTTGATTTTTAATTATTATTCAGTTAACTAATAAAATGACAGCCGTTGTGTGATTTCGATTCGCTAAATACGGCAATAGTGGGCTATAAAGGGGGATACAAATTCGTACAATAGATGCTGTAAATTCGTAAACAGGGGATTCCGAGGGATATTCGGGCAAATAAAAACAGGAAATTCAGAAAAAATATTGTAGTTTTGCTATCATCATTCCTTAAAAAGAAAATCCAATTATAGATGATTCTTATGAAAAACAACACACTGCTTACAGGATTCCTGCTCCTGTTCTTCCTTACACTGACAAACGCCCAAGCGCAACTCCGGCATACCGAGTTTCTAAACATAGGTGTCGAGAACGGTCTTTCGCACAGCAGTGTCACCAGCATTGCCCAGGACAGCATCGGATTTATCTGGGTGGGAACCAAGCACGGATTAAACAGGTATGACGGAACCAACTTCAAAGTCTACTCCCAACACGAACCTTATCAAATAGGAAACGATATTTCCGTTCTGAACATTGACAGCCGGAACCGTCTTTGGGTAGGAACCAACGGCGACGGTCTTTTCCTATATAATCCTCTCAACGATACCTTCCTGCCTATATCCCTGGACTCCTCTCCCGGTAGAAGCAATCACTACATGGAAATCCACGCACTGTTGGAAGATAAGGACGGGATTATGTGGATTGCTACCGAAAAGGGAATTTACTCGTATGATGCATCAGGTAAATCCAGGCATTACCAACTGAAAGAGGACAAATCCGATTCATCAAACAAGAATGATATCAGAGCCATGCTCGAAGCACCTGCCGACCGGATTTGGATTGGCACATTCGGCTCGGGGCTTTATCTTTTCGATAAGAAATCAGGTGAGTTCACGCATTTCGACACAAAGCCATTCGACGGATTAAAGGACAATACCGATTATATCAATGCATTATTTACGGACGAGAAAGGGAACTTACTTGTCGGAACTAACGGGCAGGGACTGAAATATTTCGATTTCCAACAAAATAGAATTTCAAACTACCTGGCAGGTACTCCGTATGACGACCTGCTCATCGTCAGATGCATCTGGCAGGACAAGCTCGACAACCTGTGGATAGGCACGGACGGGCTAGGCATACTGCACATCACAAGAAAGCCCGGTCAACCGCTCGCAATTAAAAACTATCAAAACAACCACAACGTACATAATTCTCTTTCCTCAAATACAATTAATGTATTTTTCGAGGACCGGCAAGCTAATCTATGGATAGGCAGCGCGAAAAAAGGTATCAACCTGATAAAAAAGGAAACTACAAATATCGAGCAGTATTATAGCGACGGCAAAGGGGAATACAAGATACCTGTCCTTTCTGTTTTTCACGACAAGCATGGGCTCTGGCTGGGAACTGACGGGGAAGGACTGACTTTATTGAAGCCTCAACATGAGAAATCCCCTTACGAGATTTCCCGTTTTTTCTGTAAAGCGACCAACAACGGATATGTAGGCGATTTTATCCAATGTATCAAACCTGCCAATGACGGAAGTTTCTGGATAGCCATTTATGCCCAGGGACTGCACCGTTTCTATCCTGAGATGCAAAATACCCGCGATGAAACGGGGAAATCCATTCCCCGGCATTTTATTTCCCATAATAACGTCCAGGACATTCTGGTCTTGCCTTCCGGAGATTTATGGATAGCGACTTGGGGCGGCGGACTTGTCTATTTCGACACCAAGGTTCAAATGAGCTGGCCATATAAGCACGAACCGGGAAATCCGACATCACTCGGCGGGGACAATGTGCTGGCACTAAGTCCCGATAGTGACGGGTGTCTATGGTTGGCAACTTACGGTGACGGGCTGTCAATGTATAATCCGGTCACCAAGAAATTCAAGAATTACAAAGCTGAAGATTATCCCGGACTAGCCAGCAACTACATTTTCGCCTTACTGCGTGGAGACGACAACTGTCTATGGCTGGCTACGAAAGAGGGACCTGTCCGTTTCAATCCCAAGACTTCGGAGTTTGCAACGATTCCGATGAATGGAGCCGACATGCAACGCCGGAGCATCGTAAGCCTGCTGAAAGACAAAGACGGAAACATTTGGGCAGGTACCCAGAAAGGAATCATGCGTATTCAAAAGGATAATAACCAGATAAGTTTTATCCCCGGTCTTTATGATAACTTTTGTCTCAAATCTGCCTTTAAAGATGAAGACGGGAAACTGTACTTCGGTAGCAACGAACGGGTAGTAGCTTTTTATCCTTCCCAAATACAATTTGAAACGCCTGTTCCCGCAATGTGTCTCACCGGCTTCAAACTGTTCAGCAAGCCTGTAGCCATAAATGCCCAAAGTGTGCTGAAACAACAGATATGTTTTGAGAAGAAAATAGTTCTCAAACACAACCAGAGCGTATTTTCCATAGAATATGCCGCTTTGGACTATTCTTTCTCTAAGAATATAAACTATGAGTTCAAGTTGGCCGGCAGGGATGAGGACTGGCAAAGCGTGGGTACTCAGAATACAGTTACTTTCACTAATCTTCCGTCCGGCAAATATACCTTTATGGTACGTCCCGTCGGTGAGCCTTCTTATCAACAGGCAACACCCGCACAAATTGAAATCCAGGTGCTCCCCCCCTTCTGGCTTACCTGGTGGGCTTATCTTATCTATTTTGCTCTTATCATAATCACCCTGTATCTATTCCGTAGATATACCTTAAAATGGTCGGAAATCAAAAATGAATTGAAACTTGAGAAATTCAAGCGTGAACAGGAAGAACATATCTACGAACTGAAACAGCATTTTTTCACGAATATCTCACATGATATCCGAACGCCGCTCACTTTGATTGCAGGCTCTATCAACAAACTTTTCAACAGAGAAAACATGGATGCAACCGAACAGAAATACCTGAAACTGATAAGAACCAATACCAACCGTCTACTGAACCTCACCGGAGAATTACTGAATTTCAGAAAACTGGAAACGGGAAACGTCACCCTTCGGGTATCCAAGGAAAATCTGGTTGAGTTTGTGCAAGAAATCTACATCAGTTATACCCAGTTTGCCATCAACAAGCATATTGAGTATAAATTCGAATATTCACAACCGGA
Organism: Bacteroides luhongzhouii; assembly: GCF_009193295.2. Taxonomy (NCBI): domain Bacteria; kingdom Pseudomonadati; phylum Bacteroidota; class Bacteroidia; order Bacteroidales; family Bacteroidaceae; genus Bacteroides; species Bacteroides luhongzhouii. The sequence goes on from NZ_CP059973.1 coordinate 805,627, forward strand.
AATCAGCGTTTGGATAGATAAAGTGCAATTTGAGAGAGCCGTTTGCAACCTCATCTCCAACGCGTTCAAATACACTCCCGAAAAAGGAGAAATTTCAGTGAAAGTCAATTATGCCAATGACGGGGAAACGACCGTTTCAGTCGCCGACACAGGAGAAGGGATCGAAGCCGGGGAAATCAGCCATATCTTCAATCGTTTCTATCAGGTGGACAAGCAGGCTGAAGGCAACGGTTTCGGTGTAGGGTTAGCCATTACACGTGAAATCGTACTGTTGCATGGCGGAAATATCCAGGTGAAAAGCGCCAGAGGGAAAGGTTCTGAATTTACCATTCATCTCCAACCGGGAAAAGAACATTTAAAGAACGCTGAGTTTATATCGTCTCCTTCAAAAGCCAGTATTCTGTCGGAGTATTTCACGGATGACGAGGTAAAAGTATCTCCCGACCGCCTACCGGAACAGGATTTAAAAGAGTTCTCCGTATTACTGATTGAAGACAATCCCGACATCAGAACTTATCTGACCGACCTGCTATCGCCACAATATTCGATATACGAGGCTTCAAACGGGCAGGAAGGCTTCGAAAGGGCTTTGGAACTCGTTCCCGACATTATTATAAGTGACATTATGATGCCCGTCATGGACGGCATCACTTTCTGCCGAAAACTAAAAAGTGACATGAGAATCAGTCATATTCCTGTTATTTTATTAACAGCCAGAACTTTGGTCAATTCTATTATCGAGGGATTTGAAACCGGAGCCGATGAATATCTGACCAAGCCATTCAACGAACGTATCCTGTTGACCAGAGTCAACAACTTATTGCAAAACAGGAAAAGAATCAGGGAACAAATTAGTAAGGAAGCGATCATCAATCCGCAGGAGATAAGCCTGACGTCACAGGACAGTATCTTTCTTTCCAAGTTAGTCAGCTATATTGAAGAACATATTGAAGAACCTGAACTAAATATCGCTCAAATGGCAAGTACGATGGCAATGAGCCATTCCAACCTGTATAAAAAGATAAAAGCGCTCACAGGCATGACAGTTATTGGATTCATAAAGGATTTCCGATTGAAAAGAGCCGCACAACTGCTTGTCCAAAACCAACTGAATATTACCGAAATCGCTTATATGGTAGGTTATTCGGAACGACGCTATTTCAGCGATGATTTCAAAAAGAGGTTTGGGCAGAGTCCTAAAGAGTATATGGAGAAACATAAAAAACCGGAACTATAAATATGTAATTTCCCAAGATATTTTTAACCTCATTCATATGCACATAACCAAACAACTAACATACATTCACTATCAACATCAGCGCCTACACCAATGTAAACATTTTAAAACATTCAATCAGTTATAAATCAAAGCATTACTTAAATATTAATTATTTTATTAACGCACTTCTTCAAAATCGCTTGCACAGCAAATTCCGATACCATATCTTTGCAACGTGATCACAAAATAATAACTAGATTTACTAACGATTAAAACTATTAAGAATTATGGCACTGAAATATGTAGTCAAGAAAACAACCTTTGGCTTTGATAAGGAAAAAGCTGAAAAATATGTAGCAAGACCATTCAACGTAGTTACTGTTGATTTTAAAATGCTATGCGATCAGGTAACAAAAGTAGGATTCGTTCCACGCGGTACTGTAAAATCAGTACTCGACGGATTGATAGATTCGTTGATAACCTATATGGAAATCGGGGCTTCAGTAAGCCTTGGAGAATTCGGAACATTTCGTCCTTCTTTCGGGTGTAAAAGTCAGGATGATGAAAAGGAAGTGACTACGGACGCTCTAAAGAATCGTAAAATAATTTTCACTCCTGGAAGTATGTTTAAAGGCATGATAAAGTCAGTAAGTATCCAGAAATTGGATAGTTCTAAAAGCAATAGTTCCGGTACGCCTGGCAATGGAAATGGAGGCAACGGAGAAGGTGGAAACGAAGGCGGTGGTGAAGCACCGGATCCGGCAGCATAAGAAACGCAACATCATTATTTTTTTGAGACAAATCCGGTTTAAACTCTTTTAAGCCGGATTTGTTAATTTCTAAAATAGCTTGTTTTTCTCACAGAAAATCCCGATTATTGCAGTCTAATACTAATTGAAAGGGCTTCCATGAAAAGAGTCGATTCTGTTATATCTCTTATATATTCTCTATCAAAATCAGAAAAAAAACACTTCTCCTTGCAAGTCATCAAAGACAAGGAGGAAAAAGACTATCTGGTGATTTATGACATTATTACTAAGAGTAAACAGCCAAATGGGAATATAGTAAAAGAGGAGTTTTATAAACGCCGCCCCAATGGTTCTTTTGAAGTGTCTATTCAATATCTATATGAAAAACTAGTAGATACTTTGCTCACTCTGCGCAAAAAGAAAGATGTTTATTATGATCTGCTGAACGATTTGTGCAAGGCTCGTATGCTATATGAACGTTCATTATTTGAAGAATGCTTCGAAATCTTATCCGATACAATAAAACAGGCGCAATTTTACGAGAACAATGAAATACTGACAATTGCACAAAAGTTAGAATTAGAATATTTGCTTCGACTAAACTTCCCCAACATGACGGAGCAGGAACTTTTCCATAAACATTTCATCCAAAACGAAGCACTAAAAAAGATCCGGAAAATCACAGAGCAATCTTCTTTACACAACTTATTAAAATATCGTCTTTCGCACATTGGCGCCATCCGAACAGCTAAACAAAAACAAGACATGAATGACCTGATGGTCAACGAACTTTATATAGCAGCTTCCTCCGAAGCGGAAGGGAACTTTGAATTGACACGAAATCATAAACTTTTTCAAGCAAATTATTTAATGGGAGCAGGGGACTATAGAGCTGCCCTGAACTCTTACAAAGAACTGAACCGTCTATTTGAACAGAACCAACAATTCTGGTCAAACCCACCCATTTATTATTTATCCGTACTTGAAGGAGTACTCGGAAGTCTACGATCAGTAGGCAACTATGATGAGATGCCCTACTTTATTGAAAAATTAAAAGAATTGATAGCAGAAGACTCGTCACTTGAGTTCAAAGTGAATGCTACCTGCCTGCTCTTTCAATACGAGCTGTTTCCTTATCTGGATAAAGGTGACTTCCTTAATTGTACAGAACTCATGAACCACTATCAGGAATCGCTCTACGACAAAGAAGCATGGTTAAGTCCCATACGTAAAAGTGAATTATTACTTTATACAACCCTCGTACATATTGGTAACCAAAACTATAAAGCAGCAAAGAAATATATAAGTAACGCTATCATCGACCACAATATTAAATATCTACCACTGATGAGAACTATTCGCTTGGTTCGCCTCATCGCCTATTACGAAACACAAGAATACGAACTGATCAGACACGAATCACGCTCCATCACCAGAAGTCTCTCCTCTCCTAAAGAGCAAACATTTAAAACCGAACGAATTATTCTATGGTTCCTGAATAAAAGGAATCTCCCTATTCTGCTTAAAGACCGGGAAGCTTTTTGGGAAAAGCTATCTCCGGAAATACAAGAATTATATAATGATAAATACGAAAACCAACTTTTACGCCTCTTCGATTTTACAGCATGGATAGAATCGAAAATCCAGAAAGAGAAACTGTCAGAAGTTCTTAGATGGCATACAAAGACTAAAGAACTTTAAAATAGAAGGTTATTAATGCCTTTTATCATCATAAAAAAGCTGTATTCAAATTCATTTTTTCTCTTTGTAATTATATAAATAGACTTTATATATTTATCCTATCATTCCTTACTATTCAAATAAAAGATCACATTATATCACTTTTGAAATTATATAAACCAATTATTAATGTAGAAAACGATGCATTATTATTTCTTTCATTTGTATCGTCTTAATTTTTAATACCATGGAAACTGTATCTATTCATAAACCCAAAGTAGTAGTGATTGGAAGTTGCAACACTGACATGGTTGTAAAAGCCAACAGACTACCAGTACCAGGCGAAACCGTCTTAGGCGGAACATTTTATATGAACCCCGGCGGCAAAGGAGCCAACCAAGCTATCGCTGCATCCCGACTAGGAGCAGAAGTTACTTTCATCTCCAAAATCGGATATGACTTATTCGGATTACAAGCTTTGGAAATATATAAATCAGAAAAGATAAACACTGAATTTATCTTCACTGATCAAAAGAGCCCATCAGGCGTAGCACTTATTTCTGTTGATTCTTTCGGAGAAAACAGTATTATCGTTGCACCAGGTGCAAGCCGTTCTCTCTCAATAGAGGACATCAATAAAGCGGAAGAGAAAATCAGGGAAGCGGATATCATACTTATGCAACTTGAAGTTCCGATAGAAACTGCAGAGTATGCAGCTACTATCGCCAATAAGTACAACAAAAAGGTAATACTCAATCCTGCGCCTGCATCTACCTTGAGCAACGCATTTCTTAGAAACATACACACCATACTTCCTAACCGGATTGAAGCCGAAATGCTATCCGGAATTAAGGTCATGGATATAGAAAGCGCCCATCGAGCCGCCAAAACGATAGGGGACAAAGGTATAGAAAATGTTGTCATCACATTAGGTAAAGATGGTGCTTATGTAAAGGAAAAAGATAAATATGCAATGATTCCCGCCAAACAAGTAGAGACAATAGACACTACCGGAGCCGGAGATGTATTCTGCGGTGCATTTAGTGTTTGTCTATCCGAAAAGCATTCATTGACAGCAGCTGTCGAATTTGCCAACGCAGCAGCGGCAATTGCCGTTACCCGTATTGGTGCCCAGAGTGCCATCCCTTATAAAATGGAAGTTACTTTATAAAACATAAAAGACCTAGGTTAAATATAAATCTGATTCACATGAAAGTAGTAGTTATTGGAAGCTCAAACATCGACATGGTTGCCCAAGTCAACCATTTACCGGCACCCGGCGAAACTGTCGGCGATGCCTCTTTTATGCAATCCCTTGGAGGAAAAGGAGCAAACCAGGCCGTGGCTGCAGCGCGACTGGGAGGTTCCGTCATTTTTGTCACTTCATTAGGGAATGATATGTATGCCGATATACTCAAAAAGAATTTTGAAAAAGAAGGAATCACTACGGATTACATCATTAATGATAACCAGCATCCTACAGGAACAGCATTAATCTTTGTAGCAGATAGTGGGGAAAATTGTATAGCCGTAGCTCCGGGAGCAAACTACTCTTTATCTCCCGAATCAATCAATCACTTTTCCAAAGTAATTGATGAGACGGAAATAGTAGTAATGCAAGCCGAGATTCCTTACAATACAATTAAGAGTATTGCCCTATTAGCACAACAAAAAGGTAAAAAGGTTTTGTTTAATCCCGCACCTGCCTGTCTGATTGATGCAGAGCTGATGAAAGCTATTGATATTTTGGTAGTCAACGAAGTAGAAGCAGCTTTTGTATCAGGTATCAAACATACAGGAGACAATCTGGAAGAAATTGCCGAAGCATTGATTACGGCAGGTGCACAAAATGTTGTGATAACACTGGGAAGCCATGGCGTATATATGAAAAACGCTTATACAAGCGGCAGGCTTCCCAGTTACAAAGTGAATGCTATTGACACAATTGCGGCAGGCGATACATTCTGTGGTGCTTTGGCTGTAATGTGCGCTCAAAAAGAGATAGATATTGAAGCCCTCAAATTTGCTAATGCAGCGGCGGCAATTGCCGTCACTCGTTCAGGGGCTCAACCATCCATCCCTACTCTCGAAGAAGTAAACCACTTCATCTTAAAAAACGAATTACCTTATCGCTCAACTTTTAAATTTAATGAACATGAAAACCTACTCGAACCGACGATTCATTCTATCAGGTAGAAATCTTCTGTCAGCAACTGACGGTATAAGACATAGACTTATACTATTACTTAGCTGTCTATTCATCTTCTCAATGAATATACATGCGCAAAACACTGTATCAGGTACTGTTAGAGATGGTAATGGGGAACCCCTACTCGGAGTTTCCGTTATCGTTAAACATGGAAAAACAACTACGGGAACCGTCACAGACCTAAATGGACATTATCAAGTGAAAGCAGAACCGAGCGCTACTATTGAGTTTAGCTTTATTGGATTCAAATCAGTAACAGTACCGGCCAATCAGAAAATGATTAATGTGACCCTACATGACGATAATCAATTGCTGGATGAGGTAGTCGTTGTCGGCTATGGAACTCAAAAGAAGGTTAATTTGACAGGAGCCGTTAGTCAGGTCACAGCCGAAATACTGGAAAACCGCTCCACATCTTCCGTTACGCAAATGTTGCAAGGAGCTATGCCAAACGTCAACATTCAGGTAAATACCGGTAGCCCCGGAGCAGGCGGAACAATCTCCATTCGTGGAATGGGTTCCGTGAATTCCAGTTCTCCTCTTATTCTGGTAGACGGTATTCCCGGTAGTATAGATCAACTGAATCCGAATGATATAGAATCTATCTCCGTTCTTAAAGACGCTTCTTCAGCAGCCATTTATGGTGCGCGTGCAGCATTCGGCGTAGTCTTAGTTACCACTAAGAAAGCAAAATCCGGAAAAGCAAAAGTTTCTTATGATGGTTATTTCTCTTGGTCGAAGCCGACAGTCTCCACCGACTTTGTTACTTCGGGATATGACCACGCTTATATTTACGATACTTCATACATGGGACAAAAGGGGTTCATGGGAGCTGCTACCGGATATACAGAAGAAGATTATAAAGAGCTGGAAGCACGTCGGTATGATACAACAGAGCATCCGGATCGTCCCTGGGTAGTTACAACAACAGAAAGTGATGGCAGACAAAAATACAACTACTATGCCAATTTCGACTGGTGGAACTGGATGTATAAAGAAAGAATGCCATCCCAATCTCACAATGTCAGCATCTCCGGGGGCACCGACAAAATCCAATATTATGTATCCGCAAATTTCTATTCAAAGGATGGTATGATGAAACGGGTGGACGAGAAATATACGCAATATACTTTAACTTCGAAATTCAATGCAGAAATCAAATCATGGCTGAGAATTGGAAACCAGACGAACTATTTTGACAGCTCGCACACTTATCCTGGTGAAAATGCTGCCAATGCAGCTTTTGCCAGAACCATGATCAACTGTGCACCTTACTATGTACCCATCGGACCGGATGGCAACTATACCGGTTTGATGAAAAATGGAAAAGTCATCAACGAAGGACGTGTAGCAGATATATATGGAGGCGTCTCCAAAGGGAATGTAGGAAAAAGACGTTTCCGAAATACATTCTCTGTTGAAATTACTCCCATCAAGAATTTATCCATAAACGCTGATTATACATTCGGATTCACGATGGATGATAACTGGAAACGCCAGGGATTAGTATATATCTCTAACGGGTATGCCAACGAAACGCAGTTGAGCACCACTTCCACTCACAAAAAAGACTATATACAGAAATCAATGTCTTATGACCCTTCACATGTATTCAATGCATACGCTACCTACGGTAACACTTTTGCAAAAGTTCATAACGTATCGGCAACAATAGGTATGAACTACGAAAAACAGCAAACACACGATTTACTTGGCTACCGGACAGATGTATTATCTGAAACATTGAATGATTTGAATCTGGCAACAGGAACAGGCGCATCAGACCTCAAAGCTACAGGAGGTGCATCCGCTTACGAACTATTCGGCCTTTTTTTCAGAGCCAATTATAATTATAAGGAACGCTATTTATTAGAAGTAAACGGAAGATATGACGGTTCTTCCAGATTCCTCTCCGGAAACAGATATGGTTTCTTTCCCTCCGTATCTGCAGGATGGAGAATAAGCGAAGAGCAATTTATGAAAGACCTAAACATCTTCGATAACCTGAAGATAAGAGCTTCATATGGTGTCCTCGGTAATCAATTGGGAGTAAGCATGTATCCCTATTCTACAATTACCCAAAAACAGTCTTCTTATATTGTTGGTAATTCACTTGCCTATTACTTGACTACCCCCGCTCCCGTAGCAGGTGACTACACGTGGGAAAAAGTAGGCACCCTTAACATGGGTATAGATATCAGCGTATTGAATAACAGATTAAACTTCAGCGGAGACTATTTTATCAGAAAAACATCAGATATGTTCGTTGACGGTATTACACTTCCTGCTGTTTATGGCGCGAATCCTCCCCGACAAAATGCCGGAGAAATGAAAACAAAAGGGTATGAAATAACCGTAACCTGGCGTGACAATTTCAAATTGGCTGGAAAACCACTGAATTATGAGGTTTTCGGTTCTTTGGGTGATGCTACCTCTGAAATTACTAAATATCAAGGAAATGACACGAATATCTTAACTGATTATTACGTAGGAAAGAAAATCGGAGAAATTTGGGGTTATAAAACCGGTGGATTATTCCAATCGGATGAAGAAGCAACTGAATGGACAAGTAAGATAGACCAGTCGGCAGTAAACAGGGATATTTTAAAGAGCCAGGGAAAATGGTCTGTTGCTCGTGGAGGAGACGTAAAATTCCTCGACAAGGATGGTAATAATATTATCAACAATGGAGCAAATACACTTGACGATCATGGCGACCTTGAAGTTATCGGCAATGAAACACCACGTTATAATTATGGGTTTGGAGCAAATATCAACTGGTATGGGTTTGACTTTTCTATCTCATTCCAGGGTATTGGAAAAAGAGATTTGTATCCGAACAAAGAAATGGAAAAATTCTGGGGTTCATGGGGGCGTGTCAACAGCGCTTTCCTTCCCAAGGGAATTGCCGAACAAGCATGGTCGGAAGAAAACAAAGGTGCATACTTCCCTCGCCTCGAACGTGGTAGTGCAGCATACAATGATGATGGACAGATGCAAGTTGTCAACGATAGATACTTACAAAATCTGGCATATCTGCGTTTGAAAAATCTCTCGATAGGTTATACACTGCCGAGTAAACTTACAACTAAAGCAGGAATCGAACGATTAAGAATCTATTTCGCTGGTGAAAACCTATGTTATTGGTCACCTTTCAAGACTGACTATATAGATCCAGAACAAGCGATGTCTGCCAACGATGCACGTATTTATCCGTTCTCTAAAACGGTGTCCATTGGTGTAAACCTGACATTCTAAATTCCCCAAACTAAACATCTATTAAGTATGAAAACAACAACGATTATAAAGAAAGCCTTTTTGATAAGTTCATTATCGCTTTCGTTTTGCGCTTGTGATTTAGATCAGTTACCGCAAGATCAAATGACTCCGGAGAACTCTCTGAAGAATGAAACGGAACTTAAGTTATACATCAACGGACTTCTGCCCATGCTGTCAGGAGCATCCAATGTAGATAATGGAGCCAGCGTAGCCGCCGGAAGAATGATGGAAAAGACTGACGACGTGATATGGCCCACACTTCCCGATTATATGACTGGCAAAAGAAGCTCAACGCAATCAGCCGGAAGCTGGGACTGGGACAATCTGCGAAAGATTAACATCTTCCTAAAATATTCTGTAAACTGTCCGGATGAGACTATACGTGAAAAATACAATGCAATGGCCTACTATCTGAGAGCACAGTTTTACTATGACAAACTGAAGACATTCGGTGGAGTGCCTTGGTACGATACTGTACTCGAAGATAATAGTCCGGAATTGTACAAACCGCGTGACTCCCGCGAAACGATTGCGAACAAGATTCTGGAAGATTTGGATAAAGCCATAAAAAACGGTGTGGAAACCAAAAGTCTGAATGAGATAACCAAATGGACTGCATTGGCTCTGAAGAGTCGTTTCTGCTTATTCGAAGGAACGTTCAGAAAATACCATAACATAGAAGGAGCAGAGGATTTTCTGAAAGAATGTGTATCGGCTTCTGAGGCACTAATGACTTCGGGGAAATACACTATTGACAAAGGAGAAGGAACGGATGTTGCTTACAGAGATTTATTTGCACAACCTGTTACAAACAATGCCAGTGACGTAGAAGTTATAACTGCCTATGCTTATAGCATTTCATTAGGCGTAAAACATAACACCAACTATTCTATCATTAACGCCAGTGGAAACCAGATTGGACTTAGTAAAGCATTCATGGATTCTTATCTGATGAATGATGGTAGCCGTTTTACAGACAGACCAGGCTATGAGACTATGATTTTTGGTGAAGAATTTGAAAACAGAGATCCGCGTATGTTTCAGACAGTCAGATGTCCCGGTTACGCCCGCATTGGCAAGACTCATGATGTAAATAGGCTCTATGAGGCCATGCAAATCTCCGCCACTGGATACATGCCGATTAAGTATATACAATCTGGCGATTATGATAAACAGACCAGCAACGAAAATGATATCATCCTGTATCGTTATGCAGAAGTTCTGTTGAATTATGCCGAAGCAAAAGCCGAGTTAGGTACGCTTATCCAGACAGACTTGGATCAAAGTATCAAACTAATACGGGATCGTATCGGGATGCCGAATATGAATATGGCAGCTGCAAATGCTAACCCGGACCCAGTGTTGGCAGTACAGTATCCACTTGTATCAGGAAATAACAAAGGAGTAATTCTTGAAATCCGAAGAGAACGCAGAGTTGAAATGGTTATGGAAAATCTGCGTTATGATGATCTGATGCGTTGGAAAGCCGGCCATTTATTTACCGAACAATTCAGGGGAGTTTATTTTTCAACAGTCACCGCTCCTTCTACCAAGTATGATTTGGATAAACCGGCATATACAGTTAGAAACGCCAACTTTTACATTTATATAGGTGAACGTCCCGCCAATCTTACCGAAAAGAACTCAATCGGGCTAAATGTAGGTATCTTCTTGAGCAATGGCAATTCTGGTAATAAAGTACTCAATACAGATAAAGTAAAAACCTGGAATGAGGAACGTGACTACCTGGCTCCGCTACCAAGTTCCGCCCTTGTTATCAATCCGAATCTAAAACAAAATCCGCATTGGGACAGTCCTTCAGATTAACTAATCTATAAAAAAATAGCAAATAAATGAAACGACGTGATTTTATAAAAAACGCAAGTCTAGCATTATCTGCTGCATTTGTACCTAATATAGCATTCCCCTCTTTCTTAAGGGGGGGGGCTCCTCTAAACAATGTTCTGTACAACGGTGTCGCATTACCTGACGTTTGGCCTCCCAGAAATATTGGCATGAATTACGATCCTATGCCAACGCCTTATTTAATCAACCGACCGGAAATCATTCCAATCGACCTAGGAAGACAACTTTTGGTTGACAATTTCCTGATTGAACAGACAGATATGGAACGCAGGTCATATACACCACATAAAATGAGTTTCAATCCGGTACTCAAACCGGAGACAGAATTGGAACAGGGTATTTACGGCATTCCCGGAGCCAGTGCCAAAGATGGTGGTGTATGGTGGGATCCGAAAGACCAACTCTTCAAAATGTGGTATGAAGCTGGCTGGTTACACAGAATGGCCTACGCTACAAGTAAAGACGGAATATATTGGGAGCGTCCCAATCTTGATATAGTGCCGGGCACTAATCAGATTGTACCGGAAATCGTAGCAGACTCATCTACTGTGTGGCTGGATCATTTTACCCAAAATGATGAAGAGCGTTTCAAAATGTTCCTACGCTCTCCTAATTCTATTCCCGGTTCCACAGAACGCTTTAATTATGGATTCAGTATGGTTTCTCCAGATGGAATTCACTGGGGTAAACCAGTCAAAACCGGACCATGTGGAGACCGGAGCACCATGTTCTACAATCCTTTCCGCCAAAAATGGGTATACAGCCTCCGGAATCCAGAAAACATAAACCGTGTACCTATCGGACGCTTCCGCTATTACCATGAACATTCCAATTTCCTGGAAGGAGCGAAATGGACAAAAGAAGACCTTATTTTTTGGTTGGGAGCAGACTATCTGGATGATCCGGATCCATATATCGGTGATAAAGCACAACTATATAACTTGTCCGCAGTACCTTATGAAAGCATTATGCTGTCATTACCTCAAATACACCTGGGACCATCTAATGAAAGATGTAGAGAAGCCGGAGTCCCTAAAATAACCGAGTTAAAAGTAGCTTACAGCCGCGACGGTTTCCACTGGGATCGTACCGACCGGCATACCTTTATTCCCGCCGAACGAAAAGAAGGTTCATGGGACAGAGGATATGTACAATCCGTGGGAGGATTATGCGCAATTGTGGGGGATCAACTCTGGTTCTACTATATAGGATTCGAGGGAAACAGGAAAAAGAAAAGTTCGGTTTACGAAAAGAACGGAATGCATGCCAATGGAAGTACCGGCATAGCTGTATTACGCAGAGACGGCTTCGTATCTTATTCCACTTCAAAGGAAAAAAGTACATTATTAACCCGTCCAGTAACATTCACTGGCAAATACCTGTTCGTAAATGTAAATTGTCCAAACGGAGAGTTAAAAGTGGAGGTGTTAGATACTGACAATAATGTAATTCCAGGGTTCTCCGCAGGTGACTGCAAGCCTCTCTCAATAGACAGCACGATTGCACAAATAAAATGGAAAAACAAAAAGGATCTGTCTATTTTAAAAAACCAACCAGTCCGATTCAAATTTTATTTAGCCAACGGTGATTTGTATTCATTCTGGGTAAGTCCCGATATAGAAGGTGCCAGTAACGGATACAACGCAGCAGGAGGTCCGGGTTTTAGCGGAGGTATAGACATTGAAGGTAAAAAGGCCTATAAAAAAGCTGAAAATTTCCCTAACCTGTTAGAAAGATGTTAAAACAATTAATAAATAAAATAATATAAATAACGATGGATAAAAAATTATTTGAAGGTGTGATTACCCCAATGGTGACCCCCCTTATTGACAGAGAGAATATTGATATTAAAGGTTTGGAAAAATTGCTGGATCATTTGATAAATGGCGGAGTCAGTGGAATTTTTCTTATGGGTACTACTGGTGAAGGAACAAGTATTTCTCTTCGAATGAGAAAGGAACTCATTAAATATTCAGTAGCATATGTAAATGGCCGTGTACCTGTATTTGCCAGCATTGCTGATTGTTGTATCGAAGAAAGTCTGAATATGGCATGTTATGCAAAAGAATGTGGAGTCAGCTATTTAGTATCCGCACTACCTTTTTATCTGGGATTAACTCAAAAAGAAATAGTCGACTATTACACGACGATTGCCGACAATGTATCCCTGCCTCTGTTCTTATACAACATTCCGGCACAAACTAAATTAATGATTTCCGTAGAAGCAGTCAAGACATTGGCTAAGCACCCGAACATCATCGGAATGAAAGATAGTTCTGGTAACGGTACTTACTTCAATACGCTACTTGCGGAAGTGAAAGCTGAACATTCTGATTTTACCATTCTCGTAGGACCAGATGAAATGTTGGCTTCTACAATGGCATTAGGTGGCAATGGAGGTGTAAACTCCGGTTCCAATCTATTCCCTGAACTTTATGTCAACTTGTTCAAAGCGTGTAAAGCTAAAGATGCGGAAAAAATATTCAATTTACAGAAGCTAGTAATGAAAGTTTCTACCAAGATTTACTCGGTTGACAAATCAAGCGTATCTTTCCTCAAAGGGTTAAAAGCCGCATTATTTACAGAAGGCCTAATAACCGATTACATCTGCGAACCCCTACAAAAAGTAAATGACACTGACCTGGAAATAATCAGAAAAAATGTAGCGGAATTGAAGAAACTAATTATTCAGGCATTATGAAAACAACCAGCAAATTAATTACTTTATTAATGATCATTACTATGACTTGTTCCTGTGGAAACCCTAAAAAGAAAGCTGAAACTATCACTTCTGACACTGATTCTACAGAAGTAGACTGGAAATATGGTTGGCCGATAGTTGCCAGTCCGACACTCGACATGAATGCTTTAAAGAAACATCAAGCCCAATACCCTGAAAGATGGAAAGCTACATTCGAGTATCTGAAAAGTACAGAATTAAGTAAATTAACTCCTGGTGAATATGAAATTATAGGGCGAGACATATATGCCATTGTTAGTGAATATGCTCCTAAAGAAGAAACAGAATGTAACTTTGAAGCACATCGCAAATATATCGATCTCCAATACCTGATCAATGGAAAAGAGAAAATGGGAGTAACAACATTGGATAAAGTAGTCCCTGTTTGCGAATATGATGAGAAAAAGGATATTGTTTTCTTCAAACCCGATGCACCGGCCATATATGAAGTGGCAACTCCCGGTTTTTTTTATGTTTTCTTCCCTAAAGATGCTCACCGTCCCAGTATAAAAGAGGAAGATGGGATGATTGTGAAGAAAATAGTTATTAAAATCAAAATATAGATATGCTGAAAGATAAGAAATTTTATCCATGGATGGTAGTAGGGATGCTCGTCGTAGTGTCTCTACTCAACTATTTAGATAGACAGATGCTAGCTACGATGCGGCCGTTCATCATGGTAGATATCAAAGAGCTGGAATCTATCACTAATTTCGGACGACTGATGGCTATATTCCTCTGGGTATATGCTATTATGAGCCCCATATCAGGAATGATTGCAGACCGCTTGAACCGTAAATGGCTGATTGTCGTCAGTTTATTCGTATGGTCTACCGTCACTCTTATGATGGGGTATGTGCATGATATTAACCACCTGTATATATTAAGAGCATTAATGGGTGTTAGCGAAGCATTTTACATACCTGCCGCTTTATCTCTCACAGCCGACTACCACCAAGGGAAAACAAGATCTATTGCTATCGGCGCACTGACTTCCGGTATTTATTTAGGGCAAGCTATCGGTGGCTTCGGAGCTACAGTAGCCGCTCACACTTCCTGGCAATTTACTTTCCACTCTTTTGGGATGGTCGGTATCATTTATAGTTTTGTGCTTATCGCACTGCTGCATGAGAAAAAAACTTATGTAGTAAATACAGAACAAAGGAGAAGTATAAAGGAAAATCTTTCAATGACCTTCAAAGGATTGGCAGTATTGTTTAGTAATATTGCATTTTGGGTAATGCTATATTATTTTGCGGCACTTAATCTCCCTGGATGGACCACCAAAAATTGGTTGCCGACAATGGTCTCCGATACATTAAATATGGATATGGAGTTTGCTGGTCCGCTTTCTACCACAACTTTGGCCCTTTCTTCTTTTGTCGGGGTATTCCTCGGAGGTTTTATCTCCGATAGATGGGTACAGAAGAATATCAAAGGAAGAGTTTACACCAGTGCCACCGGATTGTCACTGATTGTTCCCGCTCTTTTAATGATGGTTTACGGAAACAATATTATATTTATTGTTGCAGGAGCCATACTCTTCGGACTTGGCTTCGGTATGTATGATACCAATAATATGCCTATTCTTTGCCAGTTCATCCCTTCCCGATATCGCGCTACTGGTTACGGACTCATGAATTTTGTTGGAATAGCCGCCGGAGCCATTATCACAAACGAGCTAGGCAAAGCGTTCGAAGCTAATTATAAGAATCTTGTCTTTTTGATAATGATCTTCTCTGTATGTCTGTCCATATTCCTTCAGTTAAAAGTGCTAAACCCAAAAACTACGGATATGACCGATGAACTAATGACCAAGTCAAAAAATAAATAAAAAACGTAAACTGAACGATTATGAAGTATACATACTCACTTATTAGGTCAATAAAACCATATGTAAACATTATCATGTTTTTACTGTGTTTGGTATCTTATAGTTGCGGCGGTTCAGATGATGGTATATCCGGTCCCCCGGAAAATTCCGGAACTGATCCGGCCCCCGACCCTGATGACCCGTCAGACGATTGGAGAACTCTCTACAATGGAATCATTCTGCCCTCTGTATGGCCACCAAAAGATATAAATATCAGTTCATATGAACCGATGAAGGTTCCCTATCTACAGACGCCTCCGGAAGTAATTCCCATTGATGTAGGCCGTCAGTTATTTTTTGATAATTTCCTGATAGACAACACCGATCTGGTACGCAAATTCTATAAGCCCAAGAAATACGCACAGAATCCTATACTAAAGCCAGAAACAACTTTGGAGACATCAAATATTCCTGGTGCTTCTGCCAAAGATGGCGGAGTATGGTGGGAACCCAGAGAACAGATCTTCAAAATGTGGTATGAAGCCGGATGGCTCAACAAAATGGCTTATGCAACAAGTAATGATGGTGTCAACTGGGTACGTCCAGATTTGAATAACGGTTCGAATGAGCTATTGACATTGTCCAGATTCCCCGCAAATTCATGTGCTGTCGTATTGGATTATGAGGCATCCGACAATGAAAGATATAAGATGTTTTTACGTTCACCAAACGCTAATGCAACAGATAATGCTGGTTACTGCATGATATCTTCGAATGGAAAACAATGGAGCTGGTTCACAAAAACAGGTCCTTGTGGTGACAGAAGTACAATGTTCTACAATCCTTTCCGTAAAAAATGGGTGTTCAGCATACGAACTCTAGGTGTGCTAGGCAATTCTCCTCATGGAAGAGCCAGATATTATCGGGAACATTCTGATTTTCTGACTGGAGCAGTCTGGACTAAAGCAGATATAGTATTCTGGTGTAATGCGGATAATAAAGACACTCCAGATCCGGAATTCAATCTACCACCCGAACTTTATAATTTGAATGCTGTAGGTTATGAAAGTATTATGCTGGGGTTGCACCAAATTCTATTGGACGAGAATGAAATTGCCAAAGCTGCCAACAGACCGAAAATCACAGAATTAAAAGTTTCTTTCAGCCGTGACGGCTTCCATTGGGACAGACCTTACAGAGAGGCATTTATTCCTGCTACCCGAGTACCTGGCAGTTGGGATCGTGGATATGTACAATCGGTAGGTGGTATTTGTACAGTAGTAGGGGATCAATTAAGGTTCTACTACATCGGATTTAAAGGTGGAGACCCCTCAAGCTATATGCATTCAAATGGTGCCACCGGCATGGCTATTCTACGCAGAGATGGATTTGCTTCCATGTCTACAACGGGAGAAGGCAGCCTTACGACTCGTCCTGTCACATTTACTGGTAAATATTTGTTCGTCAATGTCGATTGTCCGTCCGGTGAACTTAAAGTTGAGATTCTGGATAAAAATAATAAGGTTATTGATGGTCTTTCAGCAGATAAATGTAAAGCCGTTAGTATAGATTCTACTATTCAACAAATAGAATGGAATGGAAGCAGTGACTTATCTTCATTGGTTGGTCAAGAAGTAAAGTTCAGATTCAAACTTAAAAATGGTGATTTATATGCATTTTGGGTAAGCCCGAGTACCAATGGCGAAAGTAATGGATATGTAGCCGGTGGTGGTCCCGGATATATCAGCAATAAGGATACAGAAGGAAAAAAAGCATATGAACAAGCAAGTGGTCTCCAAAAATTCTAATTAATGTAATAGAAACATTTAAAGAAACTGCAGGACAAATCATCAATCTGATCTCAATCCTACATGAAAAAGCCACAGGAAAACAATCAATAACCCTGTGGCTTTTATCTTATGTGACCTAATTTAGATTCAAACTGTCATATCCAACAAAGTTTCTCCCTTCGTATTCAATACTTTTATTCTTAACACCTCTTTTTTCTTCTCCAGAATCATCACCGTAGCACTGTCCATCTTATATCCTCCACCAATAATAACCGGATAATTATTACCCAGTTCCCCTTTCGGATGGTAAGCGTATTTATGAGTATGTGCGTTCAGGCTGATATTGAAAGGTGCTTTTTCTAATAATTTAGTCCAAAGATTCGCACAGAGATTCTTTTCATAATTACCGTAAAGCGGAATATGATGAATAAGGACACGTTTCTTTGCTTTCTTGAATTCTTTAGCAGACAGTTCTTTTTTCAGTAAATCAACCTGTTCATTACGCAATTGAGTAAAATCGTTCAAGCCATAATATACCCAATGGTCGTCCGGTTTATCTTCTCCACAATCCAACATGACGATACGGGTATCTCCCCAGTTAAAAGAAGCATAAGTTTTATCTCCCACATAATCAAAATGGTCACGCAAACCGATAGAATAGGCATTGCGGATTTCATGGTTGCCACGCATAAAGAAAGTCGGTATGCGATCGCCACACACTCCTTCGGTCAGTTCACTGATAAATGTGGTTGCCTGCTCGTGATCCACAGGATCATCCACACAATCACCATTGAAAACAACAAAATCATACTTAACATCTCGTATCTGTTTACACAGAGCACGGAAAGTATTGGTATGTTGGTGCAGATCATTAAAAATAATAGCAGTAAAAGACTCTGTATCAGCAACAGGAAGAGTAAATTCACTGAAGGTCGATTGTGCTGTATTTCCAAATACCTTTTTATATGCCTGATAAAGCAACATCTCTTGCGAACACACACGATAATAATATTTCTGTCCGGGCTGTAAGCCATCTATACGTATTTTATGCAGCTTGTTATTACAGACCACCTGACCGTCAACAATCATACGCGCACGTTCCAGCCGGGTAGTATCTGTGCCATATTCCACCCAGCAATAAGAAGGAACGGTTGTTTCCCACATCACAGTAATGCCATTACCCACAGGATTCTGCAAATAAGGTTTAATACGGAATATCTTGTCTGCCTTTTCAGCGGTACGCAATTCCACAAGTATGGGGCGATGGTCGGAAGCCATTGGCTCATTAACTACTCTCGCAGATATGACAGCAAATCCGGTAGCGTTTTGCTTTGACGCGGCAATATAATCAATGGTCTCTTTTGGATCGGGAGCAGGATAAGTATGCTTTTCCGGATTGGAGAGTATTTGAAAATCCTTTTGCAATTCTTTGATGAAATCGGATTCAGGTTCAGCATTCATATCCCCGGCTAGAAAAAGAGGCTTTTTATAGGAAGCAATCAATGACTTCACTATTTCCAAAGATTTCATACGGTCTTCTTCCGTTAATGACAGATGAGTACAACAATAAATATAATCCTCAAATTCTGCCAGAATCAAGGTGCGGACCTCTTCTCTACCAGGTAAAGGGATAGTTTGTAAACGTAGCGGAACTTGCTTTGTCAACAGTCCGATTCCATATTTACCTCCTTCAAACTCTATAGCAGGTGCAAAACAAGCATGCATTTGCGTACGTTCAGCTATCTCACCCAGCACATATTTCTGTCCGCTCCGACGGGTCATACTGTCTACCTCTTGTATAGCCACAACATCAGGAAAAGCATTATTTATCACATTGGCTACCCGTTGAAAACTACAAATATCATCCATGCCATTCGCATTTTTAATATTATAAGTCATCAGTCTCAATGTATGTTGAGCCTGTACCGGAAAAATAAATAAGATGACGGAAATGAGTAAAAAGATCTTTTTCATGTTCTTCATTTTTGGGGGTTATGTTAAGTTCCCCCAAAGGTAAGAAAAAAATAAAAAGCCACAAAGATACGGATTCATACCTTTGCGGCCTCTTATTGTTAAGAATAACTTTTCTCTAAATGGGGGGATGAGAATAAAGCTATATTATTTACAAGGTCGATTTATTATCTTATTATTTCTTTTGCCACTTTGCGGTAGTATCCCACATTTGCGGATCTACACTATTAAAGTGCCAAAAACCGATTTGAGAGATTCCCAGTTCATCAGCTAGTTCAAGTAGCGCTTCCGTACTTCTGGCATCACTTGCATAAAACAGATGCCGATTACCATCAGTACCATCATACAGATACATGTTTACCTTTTCATAACATAACCAGGTAGGAGAAGGCAAAATTCCATTTATACTGTCAGGCACAGATTGGTAAATCTGCCTTCCTTTGATGCCGCCAGTTACAGCATAATCATTTGCATAAGCAGGCAGCGCCATCACTAATTTATCATTTGGAATATGTTTCATCCAGAAAAGCATCGCCTCTTTAGTCCATAGATAATTAGACGTAGGTCCAATGCCCATACAATCATCCCTATGTTTGAGCTCGGGCTTATCTATCCCAGGTGCAAAATACATATCGTAACACATCACTCTAATTAAGTCGCAGGTAGTATTCAAAACTGCCGGATCGTGAAACATCTTAGTTTCGTTATCTTGATACAAAGCCGGATAAAAACTAACGCAATGGCTTAATTTCTTTCCAACAGCATGGAGTTCTTTTGAAGCAAGTTTCAGGAATTCGGTATATGCATCCTGAATATCAGGACGCAAATGTTCGAGATCAAGATCTATTCCATCATATCCATTTGCATTGCAATCACTTACATACTTCTCAACAAGTGCCTTTCTTTTCTGTGGCGTATCAATCGTTTCTTCATTCCCACCTACAGCCTGATATACTTCGATATGATTCTGATGACATTCATCAATAAATGATTTCGGAGGATTCCCGAAAACGCTAATGGAACTAATAATCTCTTTCACTGGCTCTATATCCTTAAAAGAGCTTCCATCTATATAGACATACCAAGGAGCTACTTTCTTCTCCTGGGTGGTGGAAGAGAGTGTTTCCTGCTTGCAGGAAACACTCGTCATTACCAACATTACACAGCATATAGCTGTTCCAATTATGCTTAAATACCTCATTGAATGTAAAGTAAACTGTTATTCTTCATCATAATTATACTTCTTATATTCTATATAGTCATATTTGACTGTATATGTCTTTGAAGTAGGCTTATCTCCTTGCCAGCCACCTCCATCAGCAAAGGTCATCATTGAGAATCCAAATTTAAACTGTGCCGGAGTATACCAGGTAGTAAATGTTTTCGCCACTTCACCATCTATAATCCATGCCGCC
Source organism: Bacteroides luhongzhouii (assembly GCF_009193295.2). Classification (NCBI taxonomy): domain Bacteria; kingdom Pseudomonadati; phylum Bacteroidota; class Bacteroidia; order Bacteroidales; family Bacteroidaceae; genus Bacteroides; species Bacteroides luhongzhouii. The sequence goes on from NZ_CP059973.1 coordinate 826,358, forward strand.
CAATATGCACCATCTGCATTAAGTCTAAGATCAATAGTCAAAGTATGTTTACCCGGATCAATAGGTACACCGTAAACTCCCATAGCTTCCGTATAACAACGTACCAGCATCTGACCTGGAACAGGAGGAACCGTACAAGCCGCACGATCATTTTCAGTACCCGAGAAAACAAACATAGAGAATGACCTTTCTTCAGCGTTAGTTGCAGCGATATTACCACCTGCCAACCATTTTTCACCTACCCCTACCAAAGGAACATCTATTTCCCATGTATATTTTCCAGCTCCCACTTCCGGACTATAAACGAAGTTATTCCCGTTAGATAGATTCAAACTTCCATCTGCAATCGTTCCTCCATTGTTAGTCCATCCAACAGGAACAAAACCAGCTTCCTCAAAGTCCCACTTCACTGTTGTTCCCTCTGGTTCGGGAGGAAGCTGACCTTCAATAATCGGCTTCATTGAGTAATCATAAGGAACATACTCTAAATAATCAAATAAGGCATAATTTTCTTGAGTTGCCGCATGATCGCCCATACCATAAAGATTCTCGACACTAGATATAGCACGGAAATAAGCCTCTTCACCATAATCTAATTGTGCCCTCTTTAAAACTTTACCATCAACCGACCACTCCGCCTGATATTTCTTATTTTCCAGCTTCAAATCCAAAACAAATGTATGCCAAGCATCCCCCTTAATAGGCGTGAATTCAGAGAAAAAAGGATTAGCCTGACTAGTCACAAGGCACAGCATATCATCTGGTCCGGCACTATGTGCTGCACGGTCTGCAGCTGTACCGGAACAAATTTCAAAATCCAATTCATGCCCATCGTCAAAATATAAAAATGCTCCAATACTAGCCCGGTCATTCATTCCGAATTTAGGGACATATATCCTCCATTCATAACGACCTGATCCGAATTGCGTTGTTGTCTGCACCTTGAAACGGTCCCCATTAGTACCTTCATACTCTTCACCTGCCCGGGTATAGATTCTTAACGCTTTTCCATCTTCACATTCGTCATTATCTACGATAGTGATCGGATTGATCCCTGCCACAAGCCCCGTCTTTTGCAATCCAGTAAAGTCACCATAATTATAAATGGTTCCTTTATAGCCATCCTGAATAACTGTGATGGTTCGAAGTTCAGCACCTTTCGCCGCTATGGTCAAGGTTGCACTGCGTTTTGGGCCGTTATTCTTATCAGCAGCAATTGTTAGCGTACCATTACCAGTTCCTTCCAAAGGAGAAACTGTAAGCCAATCACCACCTGCCTGATCCACTGCTACTTCCCAAGCTGCTTCTGACGTAATATCTACAGTCTGAACTTCAGTAGAGGAGACTCCGAATGTTAAAGCATTTGTGGAGATTCCGCATGCAATAATCTCTGTTTTCTCTTTGAAGCTATCACCGCATGATACTAAAGAGGCATTACATAATACACCTATTGCTAAATATAAATATCTTAGTTTCATAATGATTGTTTTTATTGTTTCACTCAGTTCTTCAAATTCGGATTAATAGACGAGTCTACAAAAGGACGGGGAAGATACATCTTACTGTCATTCCACGTACCTGATACGGAAACAGCTTCTTTCCTAAAGACTCCAGGAGCCACTTCAATCTCCGGATTTAATTTTCTGTATTCAAAATGATCTTTAATGCGATTCATGCGAAACATATCCCTCGCTCTAGTGGCAATATTTCCCCAATAATATCCGGCTATTTCCCAGCCATGTTCATTATAGGCAGCTTCTGCCAGATCATCATACGACATGGTTGTCTTATAGATATCCCGCTCTGCAACAACAGATCCATTAGCACGGTTACGTACCTCATTCAATAAGTTGACAGCTTCCGTGATACTGCCTGTTTTTGAACGACCTACGGCTTCGGCATACCAGCAATATACTTCTGCCAAGCGAATAATCTGATGCGTCTTTTCTCCATTCTGATTCATCGAAATTTTCGGATTCGTATAGTCGAATTCTTCTCCAGTAGTCGTTTCTACTTTCTTCATGAAACAGGGAGCAACAACCACACGTGGCGCTTCCGGATTAGGGTCTTCCCACCAATCACGTAACTGTGTTTCATTCTTCAATATTATTTTCGGAAAATAAGATGCATCTTTGCGTGAGCCTTCCGGGAAATCATACCAGAATTTAATTTCTCCGTTCGTATCTCCCCATCCACCGCCACCATAAGCATAGTCTGCCAGGAAATCGGCTAAAGGAGCATTGGTAAGTGCATCTATTCCCAAATTATAATAAACACCAAGTAACACTTCAGGATTATTCTTATTATACTCCATCGAATATACTTGCTTGTAATCAGGTAATAATTTGTAGTAGTAAGTACCTTTCTTCGCAGCATCGATTACTTCTTTTGCCTTTGCAGCGGCCAGTTGATAATATTCTGTTCCTTTGTTCAACGGCCATCCCGCCATTGCCATATACACATAAGCCAATGTTGCTTTTACAGCTCCTTGACTAACAGCAATGTTTACCCCATTTCTTGCGTAGGGTTCTTTAGTATAATTAGCAGGGACCATTGTTTCTGCCTTTTTCAGGTCAGATACAATCAGCTCGTAAATTTCAGGAACGGTTGCCAATGGCATGTTATAATTGATTTCATCTTTCACAACCATAGGTACCTCTCCCCAAGCCATTACAAAGTAAAAATAAGAATAAGCACGCCAATAATAAGCTTGTCCAATGGCCGCATCTTTCTCTTCCTGACTCACCTCCGGAGTTCGTCCGGCATTATCTATAATGAAATTAGCTGCTTTTACCAATCTCCAACGAGCACCCCACAATTCAGTCACCCAAGTGTTGTTGTCCGAAACATTATAAGTATCTACCTCACGCAGCCCCTGCTTATTAGCTGCAGGGTGTGTAGAAATATCATCCCCCATCACTGATTCGAAACCTGCCCAAATATTTGCATACATATCACTCGCAACTTTGGAATACATTCCATTCAGAGCCAAGTCCAGATCACCTTTTGAATTGAAGAAATTAGTTACCGCCAATTGCCCTTTAGGATCTTCTGTCAGTAAATCCTGGCAAGACACCATCCAAAGTGCGATCAATGCTAGTCCGACAGATTTGAATATTCTATATATTGTTTTCATATCCATGTATAGTTAAAAGATTAAAAGTTAAGTTTCATACCAAAAGTGAATGTTCTTGGAACAGGATAAGATCCCATATCCACACCATTAAAGCCATAATCGGATTCACTGTACACTTCTGGGTCCATACCTGTGTATTTCGTTAATGTAAACAGGTTTTGAGCACTGACCGACAGTTGAATATCGGCTACTTTCGTTATCTTCTTAGGAATATTATACGTAAGGCTTATATTTTTCAGTTTCACAAATGATGCATCTTCAAGCCAGAAATCGGAATCAGGATAGTTTCTATTATCTGAATTTTTATGACTTGCATACACAGCATCTGCTTTATTGGCTACTTTATCCCAACTTTTGTAATAAGCATCAGATAAAGAGATGAAACGATATACACCTGTCATAGATCCCATCGCATAGCGGCTTACATTCAGTCTATCTTGTCCTAATGCAGCATTGATAAAGAGATTGAGCGTCCAATTTTTCCAAGTAAATGTATTATTCCATCCGAAAGTCCAATTAGGCTCGGCTTGCCCTTTAGTAACCAGATCGTCAGCACCCGGATTGGTTGTCAAACTTCCATTAGATTGATGTTTATATAAGTTGGCGCCCTGGTCATTAAAATTTGCCCATTCATAAAGATAGAAAGAACCAATCGGATACCCTACTTTTTTAATTTGAATGGGACCACCGCCAATACTTGTATAATTCTCCCCAACGATAAAATCACTACCTGCCAGATCGATTATCTTATTCTTTAAATAAGATGCATTCAGCGATGTTTCCCAACCAAATATATCTTTGTCAGTCAAAGGAGTTGCTGTGATGGTAAATTCAACACCAGAGTTTCTAACTTCACCTTGATTGACCCAGAAAGAGCCACCTCCGTTATACTGAGGAGCAGGTTTGCGAAGCAACAAGTCCTTAGTATCCTTTCGGAACCATTCGGCTGTAAAACTCAAGCGACCGTCCAAAACACTGGCGTCCAAACCTATGTTATACTGATAGGTGCTTTCCCAAGTTACATCTGGCGTAGCGAGATTTCCAGTCCAATAACCGGTATGGATTGCATCGCTACCATAACCGTCATAATTCGTAGGAGCCAACATACCTAATGTTGTGTAAGCACCGATACTTTGATTACCAACAACACCAAAACTGGCTCTTAGTTTCAATTGCTGGACAATGTTTTGTTTGCTCATAAAGTTTTCTTTAGCAACATCCCAAGCAACAGCTGCTGACGGAAAATATCCCCATTTATTCTTCTTCTGAAACTTAGATGAACCGTCGGCACGGAAAGTACCTGTCAGCATATACTTCCCTTTGTAATTGTACATAATTCGACCAAGCCCGGACACAATAGCTTCTGCGGAATAGCCATTTTCCCCATCGCGTGTCTTTGCATTTTTTGCATTCCAATAACCAACAAATTCATTGGCTAAATCACTACCGGTTAGCTTTAGATTTCTGCCTTCGGCACCACTTGCTTCAAATACAGCTGTTGCAGTCAAATGATGATCGCCGAAACTTGTGTTATAAGTCACATTATTGGTATTCTGCCAGAATAGATTCATCCTGCTCGCATTTTCCATACCACTAATTTGTCCGGGTTTTGCTAACGACGAGGTGAAAGAGTAACTCGGAACATGAGAGTAATTAGCAGCACCCTGTACAGACAATGTCAACCCTTTCATTATTTTGAAAGTCAAATCCATATTAGTATTCAAAGCATACACATATGAATCGCCATAATTTGCCACACGGGCACCATAAGGGTTTCCGTTTACTGAATTATAAGGGTCCATATTATAAACGCCCGTCACCGGATCTTTCATTTCCATCGTAGGAGAATAGTTTAGAAAGTTCATAATGTCAATGCCCCCGTTATGACTGTGAGTACGTGAAGCATTAATTTTGGTAGAAAGTGTCAACCACTTGGTGAGTTCATTATCCAAATTTATCCGCAACTGTGCACGTTGATACTTAGTCGTGATGGTCATGGCTGTCATATTCAATACATTGGCTGAAATAAGATACTTATTTTTAGCCGTTCCACCCGAAATACCTAATTTATAGTCCTGACTAATACCGGTCTGCAACATCAAATTCTGCCAGTCAATGCCTTTGGAACCATTCTTATAGGCTTCCATCTCATCATCTGCAAATGAGATACCATTATACTCCTTTAATGCAGTCGCATATTCATAAGCATTCAGTAAGTCATATTTTTTAAGGATGTTCGATACGCCTATAGCCACATCTGCATAAATCTGCACTTTACCTTCCACCCCTTTTTTAGTAGTTACCAACACCACACCATTAGCGCCGCGTGAGCCATAAATAGCTGTTGCCGAAGCATCTTTCAGAACTTCAATAGATTGAATGTCAGCTGGATTTACATCCAGTCCACCAGACATAATACCATCGATGACATACAGGGGGTCATTGCTGGTATTAAGAGAAGTAGTACCACGAACACGAACTTTAACTGTACCACCAGGTAAACCATTTACGCTCGTCACTGCCACACCTGCAGTACGTCCTTGCAGAATATCTTCCACCCGCTTTACCGGCTGATCCTTAAATTGTTTGGAAGAAACAGAAGCCACAGCACCGGTTATATCTGATTTTTTCACTACACCATATCCGATGACCACTACCTCACTCAATTGGTTCTGATCCTCCTGCATTGTAATCTTCAAACTGGTATTCGTTCCCAGTTTAACCTCTTTAGTCACGTATCCGATATAAGAAAACAATAGTGTAGACCCAACAGGAGCACTAATCGAGAATTTTCCGGAAAGATCCGTTACGGTACCTGTTTGTGCGTCTTTAAGGGTTACGTTGACACCGATGACAGGTTCATTGCTGTCGGCATCCGTAACCGTACCCGAATACTGCTTTACAACCTGTGCATAAGTAGATGTAACTGCTGCAAAAAGAAATAGTAGCAAGCAGCCAAGCGTTTTTCTTAGATTATCCATATACTTTTCATTTAGTTAGAATATAATGATATTAGATTTTTAGGAATTTTAGGTACAAGTCAAGGCATTTAAAATGTTCCCAACATTACTCCGCCTCTTCATTCTACAGTTTTAGGATGTATCCATAGTAAATAGTCTTTTTTTAAGGTTTAATACGTTTCGTATTTAGTGTTAACTGTGCAAATATAGGCGCAAAGCATGGAAATAGAGATCAAATAACATCCATAATTAGTCCGCTACTGTTCAAAAGGATCATTCTGAATATCCTTTCTAGCTATCTAATGAGCTTTGTGGACAAAAGAAGATGAAATCTATTGTACAGTTTCATAACTTCTTTTATATTTGCTCTATCAAAAGAACATAACTATGTCAAAAGCACACGTACTAAAGAGGTATTCTTTTCTAATCTGGATATTATTCTTTGTTCTTTCTACCAAGGCTGAACAACAAGACTACTACTTCAGACAAATTTCTTTGGAACAGGGATTGTCACAATCAAGAGTGCAGTGCATTTACAGAGATCATCAAGGAGTCATATGGATAGGTACCAAATGGGGATTAAATAGTTATGACCAATCTGAACTGAAAAGTTATTTTCATGACCGGGAGCAGCCCAACTCATTGCCAGACAATTTCATTCGTTTTATTACAGAGGATCGTTTAGGCGATTTATACGTTTCTACCAATAAAGGAATTGCCATCTACAATAAAGCAGAAAATCAGTTTCAGCCATTGAAATATAACGGGAAGCCATTTAACGCTTGGTCTTATCTTCAAATAGGTGACAATTTCCTGTTTGGAGGAGAAGAAACTTTATACCAATACAATCTGACGGATAAAAGTATTACGACGATCTTCCCCAACATCGATGGAGACAAGTTAAAATGTATCAACCGCATCTTTCAGTGGAGTCCCGATGTACTGATAACCAGCAGTAAAAAAGACGGGCTTTGGATGTACGACTTGGCAAAAAAGAAAATGTATCGATGTCCATTTGTAAAAGAGCGCGAGATAAACACCATATTTGTTGACTCTCAAAACCAGCTTTGGGTATCATTCTATGGCAAAGGAATAGCCTGTTACTCGAAAGAGGGGAAAAGGCTTTTCAGTTTATCCACCAAAAATTCCGGGCTCAACAACGATATCATTTTTGATTTTCTTGAAAAAGACAACCAACTTTGGATAGCTACTGACGGAGGAGGTATCAACATACTTGACTTCCAGACTATGAAGTTCTCTTATCTTAAACATATTTCCGATGATGAACAATCCTTGCCGAATAACTCTATCTACCGGCTTTATAAAGATCAGATGGACAATATATGGATAGGCAGTATACACGGAGGATTATTCGCCATCAAAAAAGTGTTCATCAAAACCTATAAAGATGTTCCACTGAACAATCCCAATGGAGTTAGCGAACGTACCGTGGTTAGCATCTTTGAAGATAAGGATACATTGCTTTGGATTGGAACAGACGGAGGAGGTATCAACTCATTTGACCAAAAAACGAATACATTTCATCATTACCCTACTACATACGGGGAGAAAGTTACCTCTATCACAGATTTTTCTGAAAACGAGCTCTTATTATCATGTTTTAATAAAGGGGTCTTTACCTTTAATAAGAGAACCGCACAGACGCAACCTTTTCCCATTATCAATGACTCTATTTCGAAAAGAGAATTTTCATCCGGTGATTTGGTAAATCTATATGCTACAAAAGATAATATTTACATATTAGGCGCAAAAGTCTATATCTACAACAAGCATACCCGGCAAACATCTATTCTCTACGCACCCCAAATAGACATTCAACGCCAAATAGCTATGCAGGCAATTTATTCCGACGATACGCATCTGTATCTAATGGGAACCAATAACCTGTTTAAACTAAACTTCAAAACCAACGAACTGTCTTCATTAGTCAATATGAAAGAGGGAGATGATTTCACATCGGCCTGCCGGGATGATAAAGGTAACTTTTGGATAGGAAGTAATTTCGGACTGCTCTTCTATAATAAACAGACTGGAAAAACAGAAAAGATACATACCAACTTGTTCAACAGTGTATCCAGCCTTGCCTATGATAAAAAAGGAAAAGTCTGGATAGGAGCGCAGAACATGTTCTTTGCGTATATTATCAACGAAAAACGTTTTGTTATCCTGGACGAATCCGATGGAGTTCCTTCCAATGAATTGATATTTACCCCTATTCCTGCTCTTCGTACTCCCAATCTGTATATGGGAGGTACTATGGGACTGGTACGCATTAATACGGATATTATTTTCGAAAACAATTCGTCTCCTATTCTCAAGCTACTTGAAGTAAAACTGAATGGTAAATCAACTCTGAAACAGGTTAATAATAACTGTATTTCGATTCCCTGGAATCATTCATCGTTCAACATTAAAGTGATTGCTGACGAAAAGAACTCCTTCCGAAAACACCTTTTCCGGTATGTCATCACAGGAAAAGACAAAATGGTGATCGAGAGTTATCTCCAGACACTCGAATTGGGTACATTAGCATCAGGAGAATATACCATCAGCGTATCCTGCGACACCTCCAACGGTGAATGGAGCCAGCCGACAGAGATCTTAACTATTATAGTCTCACCTCCTTGGTGGAAATCTACCTGGTTTATTATACTATGCATTTTCTTTGCATTTCTAGTGGCAGGAGTGGTATTCTTTAGTTTGATAAGAAAAAAAGAAAATCGGCTGAAGCGTGAGATGCGGGAACACGAGAAAAAGATATATGAAGAGAAAATACGCTTCTTAATCAATATCAGCCATGAGCTACGTACCCCTTTGACACTCATCTATGCTTCCCTGAAACGCATTCTAAATAAAGAGGTGAAGCAAGACGAGCTACCGGAATATCTACAGGGGGCATTCAAACAGGCGAATCAGATGAAATATATTATCAACATTGTGCTTGATGCACGCAAAATGGAGGTAGGACAGGAAGTGCTACACATCTCTTCGCATCCTTTACACAAGTGGATACAGGAAGTGGCAGAAACATTTCAAACTGCATCTAAAGCCAAAGAAATTGAAATTACATACGACTTTGACGACAGTATACAATCTATCGCGTATGATGACACAAAATGCAAAGTTGTTCTTTCCAATCTGATTATGAATGCTTTGAAATATAGTCCTAATCAGACTCGTATTGTTATAAAAACCATCCGTACAAATGAAAGTATACAAGTACACGTACAAGACCAGGGAATCGGATTGGATAATGTAGATATAAAGAAGCTCTTTACCCGTTTCTACCAAGGCAAACATAATGAGGGAGGAAGTGGTATCGGTTTATCTTATGCTAAAATGTTGATTGACTTACATGGAGGCAGGATGGGCGCTTTCAATAATAAAGACAGAGGGGCCACATTCTTTTATGAAATACCGGCTAATCTACAAGAACAAGAAGTATCATGTCCTCAACATTCCTACCTCAACGAACTTTTAAGTTCTCCGGAGGAAGAAGAGAAAATAGAATCCGGTTCTTTCTCTCTACAAGGATATTCACTGTTGATTGTAGAAGATAAACAGGACTTAAGAGAATTCTTAAAAAATGCTCTTAAGGATAAGTTCAAGAAGATCTATCAGGCAGAAAATGGATTGGTAGCGCTGAAAGTTATTAAGCAACAGCAACCGGACATTATAGTAAGTGATGTAATGATGCCACAAATGAATGGCTATCAGCTATGCAAGGAAATTAAAGAGAATCTGAATATTAGCCATATCCCTGTTATTCTACTTACCGCCAGAGCCGATTCTGAAAGCCAGATGTTAGGATACAAATTAGGAGCCGATGCCTATTTGCCCAAACCATTTGAAATGGAAATGCTCCTTAGCGTGATCCAGAACCAGATGAGAAATCGTGAATATATTAAATCCAGATACAGGGGCAATCAATTCATTCTGTCTCCGCAAGAGGCTACTTTCAGCAATGCGGATGAACAATTTATGATTAAATTGAATGAAATGATCGATCAGAATCTGTCTCAACCAGATCTGGACGTAAAATTCCTGACTGCCCAAATGGCTATGAGCCGGACATCCTTATATAATAAGATCAAGGAACTGACCGGCATGGGAGCAAACGATTATATCAATCGTAGAAGAATCGACAAAGCAATCATTCTTTTAACTCAGTCTGACATGAGCATTACTGAAATATCAGAGCAGGTAGGTTTCACTTATCAACGATATTTCAGTACGTTATTTAAAGAAATGAAAGGAATGACTCCTTCTCAATTCAGAGCACAACATGGTTTCACCCAACAACAATCAGAGTAGACTCAGCACTTTAGTTTATCATTTATATAGAAATTATACTTCCCGGAACAGAGCGATTAAGATTTCCAGTGCAGATTTGAACGTTTCATGATTTGAAATGACTAAAATCTGATGAGTAGAATAAAGCATTCGACTACTTTTGCAGCAAGCAATTGATAGAAAACGAATACACTTAAATTCAATTATTATGAGAAACTACTATTTAACTCTGTTACTAATATGCATTTGCGGCATTTGCTTTGCACAGCAACAGACCAATGACATCAGTACTAAAAATCCGCCAAACAAAGAATGGAACTTCAACAATCTGGATGGATGGAAATACGGACATCAGGATAACAACCCGGATAATCAATGCATATTAGAGAATGGTTACTTACGGATCTTTACACGGGCTAACTCGGTGGATCGGAAAAAGGTTCACACTGTAGAACGGATTTATACAACAGGAAGATATACCTGGCGTACTCATATCCCGCAAATGGGAATAGGAGATCAATGTAGCGTGGGTTCGTGGATATACCATGACGACCAACATGAATTGGATTTTGAAGTCGGATATGGTAAAAACACAGTTCGCAAGGAGTTAAATGCAGCTCCGAACGAAATGATTGCTTATATGACATCGCAGGCATATCCTTTTTCTTCCGTTCCTGTAGTAATCAAGACCGGATGGCATCTGTTCGAAATTGATCTGACATTAAAAAACGGGAACTATTACATCATCTGGTTAATAGACAACGAGCCCAAACATGAACTTCAACTGGAATTTGGGAAAGACATTGCATTCCATATTTTTTGCAGTGTAGAGAATCTTAAATTTATTGGAGACCAACCGGCACAGCAGGAAAATTCCGGATTGTTTGATTTCGTCAGATATACATATCATGACTAAATAAATGAACTTAGCACACATTTCTTAAAAGCCAAAAAAATTAATGCCATGAGAACAACGTTCATTTCACTTTCTCGGATATTCATGAACATTTGTCTCCATGCGCAGGATAGAGCAGTCGATGAAGGTCATGCTCTCTAAATATAAAATAGCCCTCGCTACAAATTTGTAACGGGGGTATTTTTTAAAGGAGTTATTCCTCCTCCTGCTAATATTTTGTTTATGTGCTTTTTATATCTGAATATATCAATCAGATAATCCCTCTCACTCTATCGTCAAATGCAGAAAGCGCAGCTTTCGCTCCTTCGCCCATAGAGATAATAATTTGCTTATAAGGAACCGTAGAAACATCTCCGGCTGCATAGATACCCGTCACATTCGTACGGCAATGTGCATCAATCATGATTTCGCCCGGACGGTTGGTTTCCACTATGTCGCGGAATACACTGCTATTCGCAGAAAGCCCGATCTGTACAAATACGCCATCCAACTCAACCAAACGTTCTTCTTCCGTTTTGCGGTCTTTAATGCGTAAGGCAGTCAACTTATCACCATTTCCTATCACTTCCGTAGTCTGTGAACTTACAAACACTTCCACATTCGGCAATGATTTAAGTCGATCTTGAAGTACACTGTCCGCTTTCAGTTCATCCATAAATTCAAAAACAGTCACTTTGGAGCAGATACCAGCCAAGTCAATGGCTGCCTCAACGCCGGAATTTCCTCCACCTACTACTGCTACATGCTTTCCTTTATAGAATGGGCCATCACAATGAGGACAAAAGGCAACACCACGGCCGATATACTCCGCTTCTCCCGGAACATTCAGTTTACGCCAGCTTGCACCGGTTGCAATAATCAGTGCTGGAGCTAGAAATTTCTCACCAACAGAGGTAGTGATCTGCTTTTGTTTTCCAACCACTTCTACTTTTTCCACTTTACGATGCTCCAGCAAATCCACCGGATAACGCAACAAGTGAGTTTTCAGATTATCGGCAAGTTCATTTCCTGTCGTTTCCGGAACAGAAATTAGATTTTCAATACCCACCGTTTCTTTTACCTGTCCGCCAATACGCTCGGCCACGATAGCTACACGGAGTCCTTTACGGGCAGAATAAATAGCTGCCGATACTCCTGCAGGTCCTCCACCGGCTACAATCACATCATATTCTTTCACCTCTGCATTCGCTTTGGTTTCGTCAATACCATATTGTTCTTCCAACTTGGCAAGCAATTCGCCAAATTCACCACGGCCTACATGAAGCAGCTTTCCATCGGCAAATACAGAAGGTACTCCCTGTATCTTCAATGCATCTACTTCATCCTGATAAAGCGCACCGTCTACCATTTCATGCGTAATAGCCGGACTCAAAGTGGTCATTGCATTCAGAGCCTGCACTACGTCAGGACAGTTCGTACAAGTCAACGAAACATAAGTAGTCAGATGTATCGGGCCTTTCAGTGCTTTCACACGGTTGCAAACGGCCTCATCGGGAAAGTTCTTTCCTTTGCCGTCCAGATTCAGGATAGCCAAAAGCAATGACGTGAACTCATGTCCGTTAGGAATACCCCGGAATGTGATTCCGGTACGATCACCATTCTTTAATAAAGTAAACTTCAATGCTTCTCCCTCATTCACCGAGCAAGTGATATGATCGGAACAATCCACTACATCTCCCAGCAGCTCCAATAATTCTGTTTTGTTTTCGTGGCTGGATGATACGGATATATCAAAAGTAAAGTTTGCCTCCAGCCCAGCAAAAATACCCTTTAGTTGTTCTTTTAATGCAGATTCTAACATACCTTTTTTCCTTTCATTTTTTTAAAAGAAAGGCCGGCAGCGTCTCCCGTTACCGACCTCCCATAATCACCATTATCAAGATCTATCAAATCTTACCTACCAGATCGATGCTTGGTTTCAGGGTAGACTCACCCTTCTTCCATTTAGCCGGGCAAACTTCTCCGACGTGGCTGGCTACAAACTGTGCAGCTTCCACCTTACGAAGCAATTCACTTGCATCACGGCCAATATTGTTATCATTCAGTTCTACCACTTTAATCTTTCCTTCCGGATTGACAACGAATGTACCACGATAAGCCATACCCTCTTCTTCGATATATACACCCAGTGCACGGCTCAAAGCGCCAGTCGGGTCTGCCAACATCGGATATTGAATCTTGCGAATACTTTCAGAAGCATCATGCCAAGCTTTGTGCACGAAATGAGAGTCAGTACTTACCGAATAGATTTCTACACCCATCGCTTTGAATTGGTCGTACTTTTCAGCCATATCCACCAATTCAGTAGGACATACGAAAGTAAAGTCGGCAGGATAGAAGAAAAGAATCGCCCATTTACCTTTCAGGTCATTGTTGGTTACAGTCTTGAAAGCTCCGTTGTGAAAAGCCTGAACGCTGAATTCAGGAAGTTGAGAATTTAAAATTGGTTCCATAATCTTTATTGCTTTTATTGTTATTAATTGATTTGACTTATAACATCAGAAACAACGTTTTGTTTTTTGTTTCTGGTGCAAAGATAAAGGCAGCTCCCCCGCCTTTGCAAAAAAAGTCCAATCGAATATTTCTATGCTATGATAGATGAAATTAATAAAAGCATTTTATAACTTTGCATGCATAAACAAAAAAACTGGAAGTATATACGATTATGAAACATCCTCTAGCTCAATTCCTATATTGTCCCAAATGTGGTTCTCCGCATTTCGAGGTAAATAACGAAAAGTCCAAAAAATGTACAGATTGCGGCTTTGTCTATTACTTTAACCCTTCCGCAGCTACTGTGGCGTTCATCTTGAACGAAAGAAAAGAACTGCTTGTTTGCCGACGTGCTAAAGCCCCGGCTAAAGGGACTCTTGACCTTCCCGGTGGATTTATAGATATGAACGAGACAGGTGAAGAAGGTGTAGCCCGTGAAGTGCTGGAAGAAACAGGATTGAAGGTAAAAAAAACTATTTACCAGTTTACACTTCCCAATATTTATGTCTACTCGGGTTTTCCTGTGCATACACTCGACATGTTTTTCCTGTGCATCGTAGAAGACATGAGCCATTTTTCGGCAATGGATGATGTAGCAGACTCTTTCTTCCTGCCTCTTTCTGAGATTAATCCGGAAGATTTTGGACTGGATTCTGTCCGGCGAGGACTTAAAAAGTTCTTATCCGAGAGATAATTCGTTAAAATATAACAAATTACAGAAATATATCCCCTTTCATTCTGTACTTTTGCATAAATACCCGATTATGAAAAAAGAAATTACTAGACTCATTTGTGCGGCCATTTGCTGCACGCCCATTATAGGATTTGCTCAGACAGGTGATAAGTTCACTTCAACTGACAACCTTTATAAAGAAGGGAAAGAACTTTTCCAGGAAAAGAATTATGCAGCTGCTTTGCCGGCTCTGAAAGCATTTGTAAAACAAAAGCCCGCAGCCAGCCTTCTTCAGGACGCAGAGTATATGCTGGTCAGTTCGGCTTACGAACTGAAAGACAAAAACCGTATCGAACTCCTCCGTAAATATCTCGACCGTTATCCTGACACTCCTTATGCCAACCGTATTTATTCGTTGTTAGCCTCCGGCTATTTCTACGAAGGAAAATATGACGAGGCACTGGCGCTTTTCAACTCTGCCGACCTTGATTTGTTAGGCAATGAAGAACGAGATGACTGCACTTACCAACTGGCTACTTGTTATCTGAAAACCGATAACCTACGAGAAGCAGCAATCTGGTTTGAAACGTTGCGTGCCAACAGCTCCAAATATGCCAAAGACTGTGATTACTACCTCTCTTATATCCGCTATACGCAAAAGCGTTATACCGAAGCGTTGAAAGGTTTCCTTCCCTTACAGGACGACCCAAAGTACAAAGCTCTCGTCCCCTATTATATAGCCGAAATTTATGTGCAGCTCAAAAACTACGATAAAGCACAGATTGTAGCACAAAACTACCTGTCAGCCTATCCGAACAATGAGCACGCAGCAGAAATGTACCGCATCCTGGGAGATGCCTATTACCATTTCGGACAATATCACCAAGCCGTAGAAGCATTCAACAATTACTTGAATAAAGATCGTTCGGCTCCCCGCCGCGACGCCCTTTATATGCTGGGTCTCTCCTATTACCAAACAAAAGTCTACTCCAAAGCTGCCGAAACATTAGGGCAGGTGACAACTGCCAACGATGCCCTTGCCCAAAATGCATATCTCCACATGGGGCTCTCTTATCTGCAACTGGCAGAAAAAAGCAAGGCCCGCATGGCTTTCGAACAAGCAGCCGCCTCCAATGCCAATATGCAAATCAAAGAACAGGCAGCCTACAATTATGCTCTTTGCCTGCATGAGACTTCTTTCTCCGCTTTCGGTGAATCAGTTACTGCCTTCGAGAAATTCCTGAATGAATTTCCGACTTCTCCTTATGCTGAAAAAGTCAGCAGTTACCTGGTGGAAGTGTACATGAATACGCGTAGCTACGATGCGGCTTTGAAATCAATCGACCGGATTGCCAAACCAAGTGCGCAAATATTGGAAGCCAAACAGAAGATACTGTTCCAATTAGGTACACAATCTTTCGCTAACGCTGACTTTGAACAAGCTTTGAAATATCTGAACCAATCCATTGCCATCGGACAATACAATCGTCAGACCAAGGCAGACGCTTACTATTGGTGTGGAGAATCCTATTACCGTCTAAACCGAATGGTAGAAGCTACACGTGATTTCAATGCTTATCTGCAACTTACCACCCAACCCAATAACGAAATGTACGCGCTTGCCAACTACAACCTAGGATATATCGCTTTCCACCGGAAAGATTATACGCAAGCAAGCAATTACTTCCAAAAATACGTTCAACTGGAGAAAGGTGAAAATGCAACCGCACTTGCCGATGCATACAATCGTATTGGTGACTGCCACCTGCATGTACGTAACTTTGAAGAGGCCAAACATTATTATTCGCAAGCCGAGCAGATGAATACCTCTTCCGGAGACTATTCTTTCTATCAACTGGCTCTTGTATCCGGTCTGCAGAAAGACTATACCGGTAAGATTACCTTACTGAACCGTTTGGTAGGAAAGTACCCTGCTTCTCCTTATGCAGTAAATGCTATTTATGAAAAAGGGCGTTCCTATGTTTTGATGGATAACAACAATCAAGCCATCACCTCCTTCAAGGAATTACTTACTAAATATCCTGAAAGCCCGGTCAGCAGAAAAGCTGCCGCCGAAATCGGGTTGTTATATTACCAAAAAGGAGATTACAATCAAGCGATCGAAGCCTACAAACAGGTTATTGAAAAATACCCGGGTAGTGAAGAAGCCCGCCTTGCCATGCGTGATTTAAAATCTATTTATGTGGACCTCAACCGTATCGATGAATTTGCAGCTTTAGCAAATGCCATGCCGGGGCATATACGTTTCGATGCTAACGAACAAGACTCGCTTACGTATGCCGCCGCAGAAAAGATCTATGCACGAGGCAGAATGGAAGAAGCCAAGACAAGCCTCAACAAATACCTGCAGACCTTCCCGGAAGGAGCCTTCAGCCTGAACGCACATTATTATCTCTGCCTGATCGGAAACGAGCAGAAAAATTATGATATGATTCTTCTCCACTCCGGTAAATTGCTGGAATATCCTAACAATCCGTTTGCAGAGGAAGCACTGATCTTGCGTGCTGAAGTGCAATTCAACCAGCAAAAGATGACTGAAGCATTGGCTAGCTACAAAATGCTGAAAGAAAAAGCAACCAACGTAGAGCGTCGCCAACTTGCTGAAACGGGTATTCTGCGTTGTGCCTTCCTGCTACGAGATGATATAGAAACCATCCATGCAGCTACCGATCTGCTTGCAGAAGCCAAACTTAGTCCGGAGCTGAAAAATGAAGCTCTTTATTACCGTGCTAAAGCCTATACCAAACAAAAGGCTGACAAAAAAGCAATGGAAGACTATCGTGAACTGGCCAAAGACACACGTAACTCTTACGGTGCCGAAGCGAAATACCAGGTTGCACAATCACTCTACGACGCAAAAGAGTATGCCGCTGCAGAGAAAGAATTGCTCAACTATATAGAACAGAGTACACCACATGCTTATTGGCTGGCACGTAGCTTTGTCCTTCTATCCGATGTTTATCACGCTACAGGTAAAAATCTGGACGCACGTCAGTATCTGTTAAGTTTGCAACAAAATTACCAAGGCAATGACGACATTGAAAGCATGATTGAAAGCAGACTTCGTAATTTGAAAGTTGAGAATTGAGAATTAAAAAATAGAAAAATATGAAACGATCTCATTATATAATAGGGGGACTCGCATTGGCAATGTCAATGCCATCCAGCCTTCAAGCCCAAACTACCCAACCGAAGGATACAACAATGAACCGTACGGTCGTTGTGGAACAAGAATATAACCCAGACATTATGGACGCTTCGAAAGTAAACGTCCTGCCTAAAGTAGAAGAACCGACAGTGAGCAAGAAAGAGGTAGAGTATGCCACAACATTCTTTCCGGCCACTTCCGTTCCGGCAGGTCTGATGCGCCCCTATACCGGAAAAGAAGTTCAGCCCGGCACTACCCCGGGATATGTACGTGCCGGATATGGTAATTATGGCAATTTGGACATTCTTGCCAATTATCTATTCCGTCTGTCAAAGAAAGACAAATTGGATGTACGTTTCCAAATGGATGGAATGGATGGTAAGTTAACTCTTCCCTTCACAGATGGAGAGAAATGGAATGCTTTCTACTACCGCACACGTGCTAATGTGGATTATACGCATCAATTCGATAAGTTGGATTTAAATATTGCCGGAAACTTCGGATTGAGCAACTTCAACTTCCAACCGGAAAGCGTAAACAGCAAGCAGAAATTCACATCCGGTGACTTCCATGCGGGCATTCATTTCATTGATGAGACCGCACCACTGCGTTTCAATGCAGAAACAAATCTGTTGATGTATGAACGCCAGCATAACATGTTCAATGAATTTGAAACCAATACAGGTATCAAGGAAACAATCATACGTACCAAAGGCGATGTCACGGGAGCTATCGGCGACCAACAATTAATAACTATCGCTTTGGAAATGAACAATCTTCTCTACAACGGATATACAAAGAATGTTTCTACCGGAGATGAATATTTCAAAAACTACACAACACTTCTTTTAAATCCATATTATGAACTGGATAATGATGACTGGAAATTGCATATCGGAGCCAATGTAGATTTATCTTTCGGATTTGATAAGTCTTTCCGTATTTCACCCGATATCACTGCACAGTATATTTTTTCTGACAGCTACATTGTTTATGCAAAAGCAACTGGCGGTAAGCAACTGAATGATTTCCGCAGATTAGAAAGTATCTGTCCTTACGGTGAACTGCCGGAGGCAAATACCACTGCCACTTTGGGATATGTACAACGTCCTTATGATACTTACGAGCAAATCAACGGTAGTATCGGATTCAAAACAAGCCCTTATCCGGGACTTTGGTTCAACGTGTTCGGTGGTTATCAGAATCTAAAGAACGACTTATCTTATTTAGGTTTTGACCCAAGTAATATTTATTCAGGTTCTTATCTTTCTTTTGCTCAAGATAATACAGATAATCTTTACCTTGGAGGTGAAATCAGTTACGATTACAAAGATATCCTCGGAATATCAGCTAAATATACTTACCGTAATTGGGACAGCAAAACAGGGGAATATCTGTTGACTGTGAAACCAGTCAGTGAAATGTCTTTCAATGTACGTATTCATCCGATCTCTGCTCTTAACATAAATCTGGGTTATGAATCTATCAGCCGCAAAGAAGTAAAAGAGCATGCGAAAATGACTGCAGTGAATGATTTGCATATCGGAGCCAGCTACAATGTGTTCAAAGGCGTATCTGTCTATGCTCAAGTACATAACTTGCTGAACAAGAAATATCAATATTATTTAGGTTATCCTACGGAAGGATTCAATTTCTTAGGAGGATTGAGTTTCCGATTCTAAATTAATGAAAGGGGCGTTATCCGGAAATGGAAACGCCCCTTCTTAAAAAACTTAAACTTCAATTATTCTGTTGTCGTCACTACAAATCCGCCACCAATAGATTTATAAGCCTTGTATTTCTTCTACCGACAGACCTGTTATCTGTGAAATAGTATTAATAGGAATATTCAAAATCTTCATATTACGTGCTGTTTCTTTTTTTTCTTCTGCACGGCCTTCTGCACGGCCTTCCGCACGGCCTTCTGCACGTTCTGTTAATATATTATCTTTCAATATTACAATATTATCCAAATGACGATAATATGCTTCAAGTTCGGTTTTCGTCATTTTATCAAGTTTCAATCGTTCACGGGCCTCCGTCAAACCGGGAGCAGTAGCACTATCAGGAATATCACCTGTATTCAGATAACCAATCCATTCTTCCAACGGGCTCTTGGCAACCTGATTAAAGTCATTCACCTTTAGTATATAATATTCAGGATAAAGCTGGCTGACAGCATCGACCTTAAACGTCTGTTTTTGGAACGGAGTCAACTCCAGCACATCATTCTGATGAATCCCTCTGAATTCCGTTTTACCATGATATACTATATCCTTTCCATTGCCCAATGAAAAATAGACAATATTGACGCTATACACTTTACGTACTTTATCATAACCTTCTCCACGATTGATGTACTCGGTCACCAATTTAGAAGTACCAAACAACATACGCTGAAAATAAGCATACTCATTGTTATTCTGAACTTCAATCAGAATAAGTTCTCCTTTAGAGTTCTCCGCAAGCATATCAACACGATTATACTTATCAAACTCATCTTCTTGATTACCTTCACTTTCCAACAATTTCTGAATGACAATCTTTTCATTGAGAAGAGTAGTCAGGAAGCCTTCAAGAACTGCAAAATTGGCTTTATTACGCAATAAGCGTTTCATAGCCCAATCGAAACGAATATAATTACTGGCCATAGGTTCGTCTCCTTTCCCATTTTCTTTTTTCATGCAAACAAAGGTAAGCAGAAAATGTTTAATATCAAGTATATATATCTGATAAAATGGCTCATCCTATCTTTATATAGACTACCGATCGTCCCGCTCCATACTTTTTTAAAATCCCTTTCTCAATAAATGCATTAATATCCTGCAATGCCTGTGTTTTTGTCTTTCCAACAAGTAAGGCATAATCCTGCCGGTTAATACATGGATTCTTTTCCAAGAATTTATTTAATCGCTGCAAACACTTTTCTTCTGCTAAAGGATTCTTCACACGAAAAGGCGAATGATAACGTTGTAATACCAATTCAGTCTCAATATCCTTCTTAAACTGGCGGTTGATTCTCAAATTAATATCTTTAAGAGATACTGACGGTGAACGCAAGTCTTTTGAATCAGTCACTTCTTTGTTCACATTCAAAGAAAGAGTAAAATAACCAATATCACCCAATTCAACGGAAAATCCCTTCAAAAGCAAATGTCTTAGTTCTTTCGAAATAGCTTCTATGACACCTACCACTTGCGCATGAGGCATATGCTGAAATGCAGTCACTTGTTCTACAAATTCTTCGGCTGTATAACTGCCTTTCAAAACGACACGTGCATGCAGTGGTAGTTCTTCTCCACTCTTATCAGGGTTGGGAGTCTCATAAAGGTCATAATTAACACTCATTACTTATTAGTTTTTCATTGGAAAAGATTAATTTCTCTCTTCCAATATATTATTTATTCAATTTACTATTCAATTTCCGTTTGACAGTTGTCAAGCGATAGCTCAACAGTTGTCAGGCGTTCGTTTGACAACTGTCAAACGAAAACTAACTTACTAATGAGACAAATGTACGTAGAATATAGAGAAACTAACCTATACCAATTGATATTTTATTTCCTGCAATAAAATGTAAATCTTAAGATTTTATTAAATTCTCCTTATAATATAAGGTAGGGAGAATCTTTTTTTTTACTTTTGTCCCCGAATATTATGGTACAAGCCATTATAAAAGAAAGAATTATGCAGAAAAACCTTGTCATTGTCGAGTCTCCGGCAAAAGCAAAAACGATTGAAAAGTTTCTGGGGAAAGATTTCAAAGTCCTTTCTAGTTACGGACACATACGTGATCTGAAGAAAAAAGATTTCAGTATCGACGTAAATAATGATTTTGAACCCAGTTACGAAATCCCGGCAGACAAAAAGGCGCTGGTTAGCACACTGAAGACAGAAGCTAAAGAGGCAGAAACCGTATGGCTCGCATCCGATGAGGACCGCGAGGGAGAGGCGATTGCCTGGCATCTGTATGAGGTCTTGAAACTAAAACCGGAAAACACAAAACGAATCGTATTTCATGAAATTACGAAGAGCGCTATCTTAAAAGCTATTGAACAACCACGCAACATTGACCTCAACCTCGTAAATGCACAGCAAGCACGACGGATTCTGGACCGTATCGTAGGTTTCGAACTCTCTCCCGTACTTTGGAGAAAAGTGAAACCGGCACTCTCTGCCGGACGTGTTCAATCAGTTGCTGTCCGTCTGATCGTTGAACGTGAACGTGAAATACATGCTTTCAAAACGGAAGCTGCTTATCGCGTCACTGCCGTATTCCTCGTCCCGGACACGGATGGGAAACTGGTGGAAATGAAAGCTGAACTAGCTCGCCGTATCAAAACAAAAAAAGAAGCAAAGGCTTTCCTCGACGCTTGTCAGGGAGCGAGCTTTGCAATCGATGATATTACCACCCGCCCGATCAAGAAAACGCCTCCTGCTCCGTTTACAACATCTACTTTGCAACAGGAAGCCGCACGCAAGCTGGGATACACCGTAGCGCAGACCATGATGCTCGCGCAGCGTTTATACGAATCGGGATTCATCACTTACATGCGTACGGACTCTGTCAACCTCTCGGAATTTGCAACGACAGGCAGTAAAGACGCTATCATCAAAATGATGGGCGACCGCTACGTACATCCCCGCCATTTCGAGACAAAGACCAAGGGCGCACAAGAAGCTCACGAGGCCATCCGTCCTACATATATGGAGAACCAGTCCATTGAAGGAACAGCGCAGGAGAAAAAATTATATGACTTGATATGGAAACGCACCATAGCTTCACAAATGGCAGACGCGGAACTGGAAAAGACGACTGCTACAATAACAATCAGTGGCAGCAATGATGTATTTACAGCTACTGGTGAGGTGATTAAGTTCGACGGCTTCTTGCGTGTATATCGTGAATCTTATGATGACGACAATGAACAGGAAGATGAGAGCCACCTGCTTCCTCCTCTGAAAAAAGGTCAGAAGTTGGAACATGGACCTATCATCGCAACCGAACGTTTCACCCAACGCCCTCCGCGCTACACGGAAGCAAGTCTTGTACGCAAGTTGGAAGAACTGGGTATCGGACGTCCGTCCACGTATGCACCTACCATCTCTACCATCCAGCAACGTGAGTATGTGGAGAAAGGTAATAAAGACGGAGAAAAACGTCAGTTTAATGTCATGACATTAAAGGATCATCAGATTAAGGATGAGAATCATACTGAAATTACCGGTGCAGAAAAGGCAAAGTTACTTCCAACAGACATCGGCACAGTAGTAAATGATTTCCTGACCGAGTATTTCCCGGACATTCTGGATTTCAACTTTACCGCCAGCGTAGAAAAGGAATTTGACGAAATTGCAGAAGGAGAAGTAAAGTGGACTTCTATCATGAAGAATTTCTATGATAAGTTCCACCCGTCTGTAGAAAGCACGTTGGCTATCAAGACGGAACATAAAGTAGGCGAACGCATCTTGGGAGAAGAACCGGGAACAGGTAAAACCGTTTCCGTTAAGATTGGCCGCTTTGGTCCTGTTGTACAGATTGGTACTGTAGAAGATGAAGAAAAGCCACGCTTTGCGCAAATGAAGAAAGGTCAATCCATGGAAACCATCACATTGGAAGAAGCACTGGAATTATTCAAATTGCCTCGTACATTGGGCGAATATGAAGGAAAGACAGTCAGTGTCGGTGTAGGCCGTTTCGGTCCGTATATCCTGCATAATAAAGTATATGTATCGCTGCCGAAAGGACTCGACCCGATGGAAGTTACTTTGGAGGAGGCGGAACAACTGATTTTGGACAAACGCCAGAAAGAAGTGGAACGCCACATCAAAAAGTTTGAAGAGGAACCAGAACTCGAGATTTTGAACGGACGCTATGGACCTTATATTACCTATAAAGGTTCTAATTATAAAATCCCTAAAGATATTGTCCCACAGGATTTAACGTTAAAAAGCTGTCTTGACTTAATCAAGCTTCAAGACGAAAAAGGAGCGAATCCAGCACCCAAAAAGAAATTCTCGAAGAAGAAGTAAGAAAATAAAATAAGAATGTTGGCAGATATATATATTTTTTATATATTTGCCATTTATTCTACTTATTTTCAAAAACTTATGAAACAAACAAGATCCCATTTGAAAAGCATGACTATAGGCTTGCTTTTAATTTCTTCCTTTTGTAGCTGCGTAGATAATGAACGAAATCTTTCTTCAGAAGAAGAAACAAAAAAAATCCCCAAAGAAGAATTCTTTGACTATGACATGAACCAAGCTGTTGCCGTAGACATTGATTATACTTTTGGTAACCAAACAAGACTTTCAGGCTCTTATCGTATTCTTTTCGAGATTTATGATCAGAATCCACTCGAATTAGACGAAAGTGCTGATGCTATTACCAGTTGGAAAAAGAAAAATATAGAACCACTTTACCGTGGCGCAACAGATCAAAATGGTAAATATTCCGGAGAAATGGCTATTTCAGCTAATATATCAAAGGTATGGCTATATTCTGATTATCTGGGTACGGTATCTCCCTTAGAGTTAACGATTGAAGGCAACCGAATTACCTTCAACCAAGATGCGTATATCAAAGCTAAACAAGCACTTGCTGCATCAAAAACCAGAGGAATAACGACTAACCAACATACATATCTTGATGATTGGCATCTTCTTCCCGGAGCTGACTGGGACGAAAACGGGAGACCTAACAATTTGGAAGATGGATTAAATATCCCTCCTGCTGATATTCTTTACAATATCAAACATGTTTTTAGAAAAAAAACTGTCAAAGTAGATGGGAAGAATGAAATTCATAACATCAGCTATAATTATCCGGAATTTTTCGATGGTTCAATAGCTATGACATCGGACATTCCTATTGTAAAACCGACCGAAGTCAGCCTTGTTTTCGTTAATAGTTCTGCCGCATGGTATAATACAGTAGGATATTATACATATAAAACAGGTACTACACCAGATGTAAACACGATTAAAAAGACAATTGCATTTCCAAATGTTTCTCCAGTCTACAAGACACTAGGGAAAGGCGCTTTAGTATGCGGTGAAGCTGTGAAGCTAAAATATTGGAATGAAACAACAGAAAAATATGAGGATAAATTCCCTGAAGGTGTTACTATCGGATGGTGCCTGCAAGGAATGGGATTCAAAAGTAAACTTACCGGCAATTCAGAAAAGATCGGTGATATCGTAAAAGGGATGGGACCACGCTATTCTACCAGAGCCTTTAATAAGGACAACCAACAGAGAACAGTATCTCTCCGTGATAAGACTTCCGGAAAAATTGTAGCCATAGGATTTGAGGATAATATTGATATGGACTATTGCGACGCACTCTTCTATATCACTACTTCTGAAAAAGACGCAGCCGACCCGAATCTACCGGAACTCCCCCCAAGTGAAACGGTTCCTGGGGATAAAGATCTGTATACCATTACTTATTCCGGCACACTGACCTTTGAAGACTTATGGCCGAAAGAAGGTGATTATGATATGAATGATATAATAGTCCGTTATACCAGTACTCTGTCTCGAATGGTATTGGACAACCGGATTTATGAAATAGAAGACAAATTTACTGTAGAACATTGTGGAGGTTATCTGAGAAATGGATTCGGATACCAATTCCATAATCTATCCAATAGTAACATCAAGAGCGTCAAGATAACTCCAGAAGATAATCCAACTTCCAGCTTTATGGCAGGACAACGAGTAGAACCCGGACAGACTCATCCTACTATCCTGCTATTTGACGACATGACTGTGTTCAAAGGCATTGCAGATGAATCTAAAAGGCAATATACTGTAAAAGTACAGCTTGATGGAATAAACGAAAAGGAAATAGTTCCTCCTTACAACCCGTTTATTTTTATCAGTTCGAATGAAGGCAGAGGAAAAGAAGTACATTTGGTAAACTATCCTCCTACCGACAAAGCTGACGTATCACTCTTCGGTACAGGAAAAGATCTTTCCAGACCGGCAGAAGGACTCTATTACGTTTCAATAGACATGATGCCATTTGCTATCAATATGCCTGTAAGTGATGAAATCGAACGTGAATTAATAACCAAGTTAAAAGATTCCAAGAACGAAGGCAAAAGAATAGACGAACTATATCCAAGATTCACATCATGGGCTAAATCGAATGGAACAAAGGATAAAGATTGGTATATACAAAAATAATAAACCAATAAAGTAAGCCGTCTGAAAAGTAACCGAAAGACCTTTTTAAACGCAACTAACACGGATTATATGAATTAAATTTTATCATCCATATAATCCGTGTTTTATTTTAAACTGTGGTGTCGCTCAAAGAATCTCCCGTCATCAATAAAGTCTCTCCAAAAGCTATGATGACAAACTACTGACAACGTTCCACCAAATGATGTCCTTCAATAGTCCATTCCTTACCGCTGTCCGAACAACCTAAGCGAGGTAAGGCAAATCCGTGCATCGGGGCGGTATAGTCGCAGATTGCAGCCATAATCCATAGTAGGAAGAGACAGTAACAGTTTCCGTTTCTCTCTTCTGAAGTAATAAATGGGGGGAATAAAACATACGGGGTTCCTTTTATATATAAAAAGAAACCCCGCAGAAATATATTTTGTTCGGAGAAAGTCTTACATTCTGGAAGGTACCTCAATACCCAACAAGTTCATTCCCAAACGAACAACTTTGGCTACATTAGCCGACAGAGCGATACGGAATACTTTCACCGCCTCATTCTCTTCACGCAAAATGCTGAAATCGTGATAGAATTGATTGTATTCTTTCACCAAATCATAGGTATAATTGGCGATAATAGACGGGCTATAATCTTCACCGGCTTGTTTTACAACAGCGGCAAAGTCAGCCACCATCTGAATCAAGCCTTCTTCTTTCTCGCTCAATTCAATACCAGCCGGAATCTGTTCAGGAACAACAATACCCGATTCTGCCGCTTTCCGAAGTACTGACTGAATACGCGCATAAGTATATTGGATAAATGGACCCGTATTGCCATTAAAATCGATAGATTCTTTCGGATTGAACGTCATGTTCTTACGGGCATCCACTTTCAGAATGAAATATTTCAATGCTCCCAGACCAACGATACGGGCAATATCATCCGCTTCTTCCTGTGTCAAACCATCCAGTTTTCCTAGTTCTTGTGAAGTTTCTTTAGCAGTGGAAATCATCTCTTCCATCAAGTCGTCGGCATCCACCACAGTACCTTCACGGGACTTCATCTTACCTTCCGGCAGTTCCACCATTCCGTAAGAGAAGTGGACCAGGCTCTTGCCCCATTCGAAACCGAGCTTGTCAAGCAAAATAGAAAGTACCTGGAAGTGATAATTCTGTTCGTTACCCACTACATAAATCATCTTATCAATCGGATAATCAGCAAAACGGAGTTTAGCCGTACCGATATCCTGCGTCATATACACAGAAGTACCGTCACCACGGAGGAGTAATTTGTGATCCAGTCCTTCGGCAGTCAGGTCAGCCCATACAGAACCATCCTCTTTTTTGAAGAAAAAGCCTTTTTCCAATCCTTCCATCACCTTCTCTTTTCCTTCGAGGTAGGTGTTGGATTCGTAATATATCTTGTCGAAGCTGACGCCCATCTTTTTATAGGTTTCGTCGAATCCGGCGTATACCCAGTTGTTCATCATTTCCCACAATCCACGTACTTCGGGATCATTGGCTTCCCACTTCACCAGCATTTCACGAGCTTCCTGCATCAAAGGAGATGCTGCCTCGGCTTTCGCCTTAGCCTCATCGTCACTCATTCCCTGTGCTGTAAATCCAGCCATCAGTTCTGCCAGTTCCGCTTTATAATGTTTATCGAAAGAGACATAATAATCGCCTACCAAATGGTCGCCTTTCTTTCCGGAAGTCTCCGGAGTTTCGCCATTCCCATATTTCTTCCATGCCAGCATGGATTTACAGATATGAATACCACGGTCGTTTACGATATTAGTCTTTACTACCTTGTTGCCGTTTGCTGCCACAATGTTAGCCAACGCGTTACCCAAAAGGTTGTTACGCACGTGTCCCAAGTGAAGCGGTTTGTTTGTATTCGGAGAAGAATATTCGATCATCACCAACGGAGAAGTTTCGGTAGCTTTTACCAGACCATATTGTTCGTCAGCCTGAATCTCATTGAGCAGTTCAATCCAAGTAGCCGATGCAATAGTCAGGTTCAAGAAACCTTTTATCACATTAAAGGCAGCTACAGCCGGTTCATTGGCTTTCAGATATTCACCGATCTCCTGTGCCGTCTGTTCCGGTCCTTTTCTTGACATCTTCAGGAAAGGGAACACGACCAGTGTCAAATGTCCTTCAAATTCTTTCTTCGTTTTTTGCATCTGCACCATCTTTTCAGGGACTTCCTGACCGTAGAGTGCTTTCAGTCCGCTGATGACGGACGCTACAAGTTTATCTTCTATCTTCATAATCAAGTTATTTCTTGCGCGCAAAGATACAAAAAAAGGAGACGCATCACGTCTCCTCTCCTAATTTCTTTCAACTATCTATCTTATTCAACAGCTGCAGATAATTCAGCACCAGCTTTAAATTTAGCTACTTTCTTAGCAGGAATAGTAATAGTTGCCTTTGTAGAAGGGTTAATACCAGTTCTTTCAGCTCTTTCGCTTACAGAGAAAGTACCAAAACCTACGAGAGATACTTTGTCACCAGCTTTCATAGCATTAGTAACTGAAGTGATGAAAGCATCAAGTGCTTTTTTTGCATCGGCTTTGCTCATTTGAGCTTCAGCAGCCATTGCACTAATAAGATCAGACTTATTCATAATACGTAAAATGATTAATTAATATATATGTTACACAAAAGATTATCCCACAATGGATTGATTCCACAAATATAGCCGAACAAAACAACATATCAAATAAAAACATAAAAAAAACGCAGCAAATTATTGAAAAAGAGCTAATAGGAAGCGTTTTTCATGCTTTAAAACAGAATTTATTCGTACTTTTGCGTCTATTATCTAAATATTCAGAAATTAAAATGATGCCAACTGTAACTAAAAACCTGATAATTATCAATGTACTAGTATTTTTCGGGACAATCGTAGCCCAACGTTACGGCCTGGATTTAACGAATTATCTGGGATTACATTTTTTCCTCGCAAGTGACTTTAATCCGGCACAACTTATCACTTATATGTTTATGCATGGCGGATTCAGCCACATTTTCTTCAATATGTTTGCTGTCTTCATGTTCGGACCAATTCTCGAACAAACTTGGGGACCCAAACGTTTCCTCTTCTACTATATTCTCTGCGGTATCGGTGCGGGACTTATCCAGGAAGGAGTGCAGTATGTTCGATATGTGATGGAACTCAGCCAACATACACAAGTGAATTTGATAGGTTATGGCATTATCCCAATGAAAGAATATCTGAACATGATGACCACCGTAGGTGCTTCGGGAGCCGTTTACGCCATTTTGCTGGCATTTGGTATGCTGTTTCCCAACAACCGGTTGTTCATCTTTCCGCTGCCTTTCCCTATCAAAGCGAAGTTCTTCGTTATAGGATACGCTGCAATTGAACTATGGTCAGGACTTGCCAATAGCGTCGGAGATAATGTCGCTCACTTTGCTCACTTGGGAGGAATGTTATTCGGATTGATCCTGATTTTGTACTGGAGAAAAAAAAGCAATAACAATGGGACATATTATAGCTGATTTAAAGGAGACATTCAGAAGAGGAAATATTTTCATCCAACTGATTTATATCAACGTAGGCATCTTTCTGATCGGCACGTTGATTAACGTTTTCTTACGACTTTTTGAAGTAAGTACACCCGATATATTCGGTATATTTGCCTTACCGGCATCCCTTATCGGATTTATTCATCAGCCGTGGTCGTTATTTACTTATATGTTTATGCATGCCGGCATCCTGCATATTTTATTCAATATGCTCTGGCTGTATTGGTTCGGAAGTTTGTTTCTCTACTTTTTCTCGGCCAAACATTTAAGAGGACTATATGTATTGGGAGGTATCTGCGGAGGTTTACTGTATATGATCGCCTACAATGTATTTCCTTTATTCAGTTCGCAAGTGGCGGGCTCAACATTGGTAGGAGCGTCGGCTTCCGTACTAGCCATCGTAGCTGCTACGGCCTATCGTGAACCGAATTACAGGGTACAACTTTTTCTTTTCGGCGCTATCCGTCTCAAATACCTGGCACTGATTGTTATCGGAATCGATGTATTATCCATTACCTCAAGTAATGCCGGAGGACATATCGCCCACCTGGGCGGTGCTCTTGCAGGACTTTGGTTTGCCGCCAGCCTAAATAAAGGAACTGATTTGACTTCCTGGATCAACTGGATTCTGGATAGCTTCATCTCCTTGTTTCAGAAGAAAACATGGAAACGGAAACCGAAAATGAAGGTACACTATGGAAACAGTGCCACCGGTCGCGAGAAAGATTATGATTACAATGCCCACAAAAAAGCACAGTCTGATGAAGTGGACCGTATTTTGGAAAAACTAAAAAAATCCGGTTACGACAGTCTGACAACTGAAGAAAAGAAAAGCTTGTTCGACGCAAGCAAAAGATAAAAGAATGGAACATATTGGCAAATTTGTCACATATCTGATACTTGCTGTCAACGCTCTCTTTGTGGGAACGTTGATATTAAGCGCTTATAGCCCTTACCTTAACCCGAAAATAAACCCACTTGCTTCCAGCTTGGGACTTGCATTTCCGATATTCCTGACGATTAATCTGATTTTTATCGGCTTCTGGGCATTCGTCAATTACCGGTATGCTCTCTTGCCTGCCATCGGTTTTCTGATTTGTATTCCGCAGATACGGACTTATATTCCTTTTAACTCCACCTCTAAAACCATACCGGAAGGAAGCATCAAAATCCTATCTTACAACGTGATGAGTTTCAGTAATCTGGAGAAGAAAGATGGAAAGAACCCTGTATTATCTTATCTTGTAAATAGCAACGCCGATATTATCTGCCTGCAAGAATATAACACTGCTACCAACAAGAAATACCTGACGGAACAGGACATTAAAAAAGCATTGAAAGCCTATCCTTACCAATCCATCCACCAACAAGGGAAAGGAGATGTACAACTAGCCTGTTTCTCCAAGTTTCCTATACTTTCAATACATCCCATCGAATATGAAAGCAATTATAACGGTTCCATGAAATATGTACTGAATGTAAATAACGATACTCTTACATTAATCAACAACCACCTGGAATCCAACAAACTCACCAAAGAAGACAGAGGGATGTATGAGGATATGATTAAAGACCCGAATGCCAAGAAAGTAAAAACCGGACTTAGGCAATTAATCAGAAAACTGGCGGAAGCATCGGCTATCCGGGCTTCACAAGCAGATTCTGTGGCTAAAGCCATTGCAGAATGTAAATATCCGACAACCATAGTATGCGGCGATTTCAACGACGGTTCTATCTCGTATACGCATCGCATCCTGACTCAGAAGCTAGACGATGCATTCACACAGTCCGGTAAAGGATTGGGCATCTCCTACAATCTGAACAAGTTCTATTTCCGCATAGACAATATCTTGATCAGCCCTAACCTAAAAGCCTACAATTGCACTGTAGACCGGTCTATCAAAGCATCAGACCACTACCCGATCTGGTGCTATATCAGTAAACGATAAGAACTGAAAACTCTAATAAAAAACACTTATGATGATTAAAAAGACACTAACCATTTTAGCAGTAAGTTGTATGATGTACTCCTGTGCTACGAAAACAGAAAGCAATCCTTTCTTTACAGAGTTTCAAACCCAGTATGGTGTTCCTTCTTTCGACAAGATTAAATTGGAGCACTATGAGCCCGCCTTCTTGAAAGGTATAGAAGAGCAGAATCAAAACATCGAAGCTATCATCGAAAGTCCGGAAATTCCGACATTCGAAAATACAATTGTAGCTTTGGACAACAGCGCGCCTATCCTGGACCGCGTGAGTGCCATTTTTTTCAATATGACAGATGCGGAAACGACTGATTCGCTGACCGCACTTTCCATCAAACTGGCACCGGTTCTTTCGGAACATAATGACAATATCTCCCTGAATGAGAAGCTATTTAAGCGTGTAAACGATGTCTATCAAAAGAAGGACTCACTGAACCTGACGTCAGAACAAGAACGTCTGCTGGACAAAACTTATAAAAGATTTGTCCGTTCCGGAGCAAACCTTAATGCCAAAAACCAAACCCGCCTCCGCGAAATCAACAAGGAACTTTCTACACTCGGCATTACTTTCAGCAACAATATACTGAATGAAAATAATGCTTTCAAACTCTTTGTTGACAAAGAAGAAGATCTGGCAGGATTACCCGAATGGTTCCGCCAAAGCGCCGCTGAAGAAGCAAAAGCAGCCGGACAACCGGGAAAATGGCTATTCACCCTACATAATGCCAGCCGCCTGCCTTTCCTGCAATATTCAGAAAATCGCCCGCTTCGGGAAAAAATATACAAAGCTTACATCAACCGTGGTAACAACAATGACGGAAACGATAACAAGGAAAATATCCGTAAGATCGTTTCTCTCCGCTTGGAAAAAGCTAAATTATTAGGTTTCGACTGCTATGCAAACTTCGTTCTGGACGAAACGATGGCAAAGAACGCCAACAACGTAATGAGCCTTCTGAATAACCTTTGGAGCTATGCACTGCCAAAAGCAAAGGCAGAAGCTACCGAACTTCAAAAATTAATGGATAAAGAGGGCAAAGGAGAAAAACTGGAAGCATGGGACTGGTGGTATTATACCGAAAAACTGCGGAAAGAAAAATACAACCTGTCTGAAGAGGATACAAAACCTTACTTCAAACTGGAGAATGTGCGCGATGGTGCTTTCGCCGTAGCCAACAAGCTATATGGCATCACCCTTACCAAGCTCGAAGGTATCCCTACCTATCATCCTGATGTGGAAGTCTTTGAAGTGAAAGACGCAGACGGATCACAACTAGGAATCTTCTATGTCGATTATTTTCCACGCTCCGGAAAAAGTGGCGGCGCATGGATGAGCAACTACCGCGAACAACAAGGAGATACCCGCCCATTAGTATGCAACGTTTGCAGCTTTACCAAACCGGTAGGCGACACCCCTTCCCTGCTGACAATGGATGAAGTAGAAACTTTGTTCCACGAATTTGGTCATGCTCTGCACGGACTGCTGACAAAATGCGAATACAAAGGAACATCAGGCACTAATGTAGTACGCGATTTTGTAGAACTTCCTTCTCAAATCAATGAGCACTGGGCAACTGAGCCGGAAGTGCTGAAAATGTATGCCAAACATTATCAGACAGGAGAAGTGATACCCGACGATATTATTGAAAAGATACTGCAACAGAAGACTTTCAATCAAGGCTTCATGACCACTGAATTATTGGCTGCCGCCATCCTCGACATGAATTTGCACACGATGACAGATGTAAAGAATCTAGACATGCTTGCATTCGAAAAAGAAGCGATGGACAAGCTCAATCTGATCCCCGAAATAGCACCACGTTATCGCGTGACCTACTTCAATCATATCATCGGCGGATACGCAGCCGGATACTACAGCTATCTATGGGCCAATGTACTGGATAACGATGCTTTCGAAGCCTTTAAAGAACATGGAATCTTTGATAAAAACACCGCCGACCTCTTCCGCCACAACGTATTGGAGAAAGGGGACAGCGAAGACCCAATGACGCTTTACCGGAATTTCCGTGGAGCGGAACCAAGCTTGGAACCGCTACTGAAAAACAGAGGAATGAAATAATTCAGCAAAAAAGCCCTTAAACATCAAATATTTGAGGGCTTATTACACATGAATGTGAAAAAAAAACTATATTTGCAGCCTTGTATGCGGCAAAAAGAACTTGTGTACGACAGAATTTAACTGAAAATTAAATTAAAAAAGTAATCATCATAAATTAAAAGTAAAATGCAAAACAAAGGATTTGTAAAGGTTTTTGCGGTATTACTCACACTGGTATGTGTGTTCTATCTCTCTTTCTCCTTCGCAACACGCCATTATACCAATAAGGCGAAAGAAATTGCGAATGGCGACCCGAAAGTAGAACAAGACTACCTCGACTCTCTCTCAAATGAGAAAGTGTGGTTGGGTAACTGGACGCTGAAACAATGTCGTGAGATGGAGATTAGTTTAGGTTTGGACCTAAAGGGTGGTATGAACGTTATCCTTGAAGTTTCTGTACCTGATGTTATTAAAGCACTGGCTGACAACAAGCCGGATGAGGCTTTCAACAAAGCATTGGCAGAAGCTGCAAAACAAGCTGTAAACAGTCAGGATGATATCATCACTCTGTTTGTCAGAGAATACCACAAAGCCGCTCCTAACGCAAAACTTTCCGAACTCTTCGCAACACAACAGTTGAAAGACAAAGTTAACCAGAAATCATCGGATGCAGAAGTTGAAAAAGTATTGAGAGCAGAAGTAAAAGCTGCTGTTGAAAACTCATATAACGTGCTTCGTACCCGTATCGACCGTTTTGGTGTTGTTCAACCGAACATCCAGAGTCTGGAAGACAAAATGGGTCGTATCATGGTGGAATTGCCGGGTATCAAAGAGCCGGAACGTGTGAGAAAACTTCTCCAAGGTTCTGCCAACCTGGAATTCTGGGAAACTTATACAGCTAGAGAAGTTCTTCCTGCCATGCAATCTGCTGATGCTAAATTGCGTGCTATATTAGCGCAGGAAACAACTGCAGACTCTACTGCCGTAGACTCTACCAAAGAAGCTGCACTTGCAGAAGCTACTCCGGCTAAGAACGTAAGTGCCGCCGACAGCCTTGCTGCAGCTTTGAAAGGGGACATTGCCGCTGATGACAAATCTACAGCCAACCTAGAAGAAGTTAAAAAGCAATATCCTCTCCTGGCTATCCTGCAGTTGAACTCTAGCGGACAGGGGCCTGTTATCGGTTACGCTAACTATAAAGATACTGCTGACATCAACAAGTATCTGGCTATGCCGGAAATCAAAGCAGAACTTCCGAAAGACCTTCGTCTGAAATGGGGCGTTTCTCCTTCTGAATTTGACAAGAAAGGACAGACTTTCGAATTATACGCTATCAAGTCTACCGAACGTAACGGCAAAGCTCCGTTGGAAGGTGACGTAGTAACAGATGCGAAAGATGAATTCGACCAATACAGCAAACCGGCTGTCAGCATGACGATGAACTCTGACGGCGCACGTCGCTGGGCACAGTTGACCAAACAAAATATCGGTCGTTCAATTGCTATCGTTCTTGATAACTATGTATATTCTGCACCAAACGTAAACTCTGAAATCACAGGTGGACGTTCACAGATTACAGGTCATTTCACTCCTGAACAAGCAAAAGACTTAGCAAACGTATTGAAATCAGGTAAAATGCCGGCTCCGGCTCATATTGTACAGGAAGATATCGTTGGTCCGTCACTGGGTCAGGAATCTATCAACGCAGGTATTTTCTCATTCGTCGTTGCTTTGATTCTGTTGATGATTTACATGTGCTCTATGTATGGATTCATCCCGGGTATGGTAGCCAATGGAGCACTACTCCTCAACTTCTTCTTTACACTGGGTATTCTTTCGTCTTTCCAAGCTGCATTGACAATGTCCGGTATTGCCGGTATGGTATTGTCACTGGGTATGGCAGTGGATGCGAACGTACTTATCTATGAACGTACAAAAGAAGAGCTTCGCGCAGGTAAAGGTGTGAAAAA
The DNA here is from genome assembly GCF_009193295.2 of Bacteroides luhongzhouii. Lineage (NCBI taxonomy): Bacteria > Pseudomonadati > Bacteroidota > Bacteroidia > Bacteroidales > Bacteroidaceae > Bacteroides > Bacteroides luhongzhouii. The sequence continues at coordinate 861,766 of NZ_CP059973.1, forward strand.
AGCACTTGCCGACGGTTACTCCAACGCATTCTCGGCTATTTTCGACTCTAACTTGACATCTATCATCACAGGTATCATCCTGTTTAACTTTGGTACTGGTCCGATTCGTGGTTTTGCTACGACTTTGATTATCGGTATTCTTGTATCCTTCTTTACTGCCGTATTCATGACTCGCTTGGTTTATGAACACTTCATGAGTAAAGACAAGTGGTTGAACCTGACATTCACAACCAAGATTTCAAAGAACTTGATGACCAATACACATTTCGATTTTATGGGTACAAACAAAAAATCCCTTATTATCGTCAGTGCAGTCATCATCGTTTGTATCGGTTCATTTGCCATCCGTGGTTTAAGTCAGAGTATCGACTTCACCGGTGGACGTAATTTTAAGGTACAATTTGAGAACCCTGTAGAACCGGAACAAGTTCGTGAATTGATCTCTAGTAAATTTGGCGATGCTAATGTAAGCGTTATCGCTATCGGTACAGATAAGAAAACTGTACGTATCAGCACGAACTACCGTATCGAAGATGCAGGTAACAACGTGGACTCTGAAATCGAATCATACCTATATGAGACTCTGAAACCGGTATTGACGCAGAACATTTCTTTAGCGACTTTCATTGACCGTGACAATCACACAGGTGGTAGTATCGTAAGCTCACAAAAAGTAGGTCCGAGTATCGCAGACGACATCAAGACAGGTGCTATTTACTCTGTAGTTCTGGCATTGATCGCCATCGGCTTATATATCTTGATCCGTTTCCGCAACATTGCTTATAGTGTAGGCTCTATTGTAGCTCTGACAAGTGATACCATTATGATTATCGGTGCTTACTCCTTATTCTGGGGTATTTTGCCGTTCTCATTGGAAATCGACCAGACATTTATTGGTGCTATCCTGACAGCTATCGGTTACTCTATTAATGATAAGGTGGTAATCTTCGACCGTGTACGTGAGTTCTTCGGTTTATATCCGAAACGTGACAAGCGTGTGTTGTTCAATGACTCTCTGAACACAACTCTGGCTCGTACCATCAATACATCATTAAGTACATTGATTGTGTTGCTGTGTATTTTCATCCTTGGTGGTGATTCAATCCGCAGCTTTGCATTCGCAATGATCCTGGGTGTTGTTATCGGTACATTATCTTCACTGTTTATTGCATCTCCGATTGCATACAACATGATGAAGAACAAAAAAGTCGTAGCAGCAACTACGGAAGAATAATAAGTTCCAGAAATAGAAAAAGCCTCTTCCGAACATTCGGTAGAGGCTTTTTCTATTGATTATTAAAACAAATAGAAGCTATAAGACGTTCATCTTAAAAGAAGCTATTGTTACACTTAAAACTTGATACAGCATGAAAGCAAAACAACACTCCCATAGATTCTTCTGTAGTAGCCCCGAGGGGAATCGAACCCCTATCTAAAGTTTAGGAAACTTCTATTCTATCCGTTGAACTACAAGGCCGCTTCAAATTTGCTTGCAAAGATAACGGTTTCTGTCGATTTAACAAGAATAAAAATACAGGTTCCTTTCAGATATTTCAAATAATTGGCGTCAATAGGACAATAAAGTACGATTTATTTTGATAATTCGATTAACTTTCCGACCTTTGCGCTCACAAATTGAAAGTAAAATCAGTTTTTAAATTAAATATAGTAATTAAAGTTATGGCAGACGAAATGATGGTTAAAGAATTGGAGGAAGTAGTAGTACGTTTCTCCGGCGACTCCGGCGATGGTATGCAGCTGGCCGGCAACATCTTCTCGAACGTGTCGGCTACAGTAGGAAATGACATCTGTACATTCCCTGACTATCCGGCAGACATCCGCGCCCCGCAAGGTTCGCTAACCGGTGTTTCCGGTTTCCAGGTCCACATCGGTGCCGGACAAGTTTACACTCCCGGAGACCGTTGCCACGTATTGGTGGCTATGAACCCCTCCGCTTTGAAAACACAAATCAAATTTTGTAAACCGCAAGGACTTATCATTACCGACTCCGACTCATTCGAAGCCAGAGATTTGGAAAAGGCACAATTCAAAACCAACAATCCTTTTGAAGAATTAGGAGTAAAACAGGAAGTATTGGAAGTTCCGATCTCTTCCATGTGCAAAGAGAGCCTGAAAGACTCCGGACTGGATAACAAATCGATTCTCCGTTGCAAAAATATGTTTGCACTCGGATTGGTTTGCTGGTTGTTCAATCGTAACCTTGCCGCAGCTGAAAAAATACTGCGTGAGAAATTTGCCAAGAAACCCGAAATTGCAGAAGCTAATATTAAGGTATTGAACGATGGTTTCAACTACGGAGCCAACACTCATGCTTCTGTCTCTACTTATAAGATTGAAAGCAAAGCTCCGAAATCAAAAGGACTTTATACAGATATCAACGGTAATAAAGCAACCGCTTACGGACTGATTGCCGCAGCAGAAAAAGCTGGTCTGGAACTCTACCTGGGTTCTTACCCTATCACTCCGGCCACTGATATTCTGCACGAATTAGCTAAACATAAATCATTGGGAGTAAAAACCGTACAGTGCGAAGATGAAATCGCAGGTTGTGCTTCTGCAGTTGGTGCCGCTTTTGCCGGTGCCTTGGCTGTAACAACCACTTCCGGCCCTGGTGTTTGTTTGAAAAGTGAGGCTATGAATCTTGCTGTGATCGGTGAACTTCCATTGGTGATTGTAAACGTACAACGTGGTGGTCCGTCTACCGGTCTCCCCACAAAATCTGAACAGACAGACTTATTGCAGGCCCTCTACGGACGTAATGGTGAAAGCCCGATGCCAGTTATTGCCGCAACTTCACCAACCAACTGCTTTGATGCTGCATATATGGCTGCCAAAATAGCTTTGGAACACATGACTCCGGTTGTATTGCTGACTGATGCTTTCGTCGCCAACGGTTCCGCAGCTTGGAAACTTCCTAATCTGGATGAATATCCTGCCATTAATCCTCCATATGTAACTCCGGACATGGCCGGAAAATGGACTCCTTACCTACGCAATGAAGAAAACGGTGTACGTTACTGGGCAATTCCGGGAACCGAAGGATTCATGCATCGCATCGGTGGTCTTGAAAAGAGCAACGAAACAGGTGTTATCTCTACCGAACCGGAAAACCACAATAAGATGGTCCACCTGCGTCAAGCTAAAGTGGATAAGATTGCAGACTATATCCCCGAACTCGAAGTATTGGGTGACGAAGACGCAGACTTATTGATTGTAGGTTGGGGTGGTACTTATGGCCATCTCCGTCTGGCTATGGACTTTATGCGTGATCATGGAAAGAAAGTGGCATTCGCACACTTCGAGTACATCAATCCGTTGCCTAAGAACACTGCCGATGTATTGCGTAAATATAAGAAGGTCGTAGTAGCTGAACAGAATTTGGGACAATTTGCAGGTTACCTGCGCATGAAAGTGCCCGGATTGAACATCAGCCAGTTCAACCAAGTGAAAGGACAACCTTTCGTTACGAGAGAATTGATAGATGCATTTACTAAATTATTGGAGGAATAAAAAGATGAGCGATAAAGTATATACCGTACAAGATTATAAATCAGGCCAACCTCGCTGGTGTCCGGGATGCGGTGACCACGCTTTCCTGAACTCACTGCACAAAGCTATGGCCGAACTGGGAGTAGCTCCGCACGATATTGCCGTCATTTCCGGTATCGGTTGTTCTTCCCGTCTGCCTTACTATGTAAATACATATGGTTTCCATACTATTCACGGACGTGCTGCTGCCATTGCAACAGGAGCTAAAGTAGCCAACCCTAATTTGACTATCTGGCAGATTTCCGGTGATGGTGACGGTTTGGCAATTGGTGGCAATCACTTCATCCACGCCGTTCGCCGCAACATTGACTTGAACATGATTCTGTTGAACAACCGTATCTATGGTTTGACAAAGGGACAATATTCACCGACTTCAGAACGTGGATTCGTCAGCAAATCATCCCCTTATGGAACAGTAGAAGACCCGTTCCATCCGGCAGAGCTAGCTTTTGGTGCCCGCGGACGTTTCTTTGCACGCTGCATTGCAGTAGATGGTGCTGCTTCTGTAGAAGTATTGAAAGCAGCTGCTAATCACAAAGGTGCCTCTGTTGTAGAAGTTCTGCAAAACTGCGTTATTTTTAACGACGGAACTCACGCCAGCGTTGCAACAAAAGAAGGACGTGCCAAGAATGCTATCTATCTGGAACATGGACAGCCGATGTTATTTGGCGAAAACAAGGAGTTCGGATTGATGCAGGAAGGATTTGGATTGAAAGTAGTAAAATTGGGTGAGAACGGCATTACAGAAAAAGATATTCTGGTTCATGACGCTCATTGCCAGGATAATACTCTTCAATTGAAACTGGCTTTAATGGAAGGTCCCGACTTCCCGATTGCACTTGGTGTTATCCGCGATGTAGAGGCTCCGACCTACAACGATGCAGTCACAGAACAAATCGAAGAAATCAAAGGCAAGAAGAAATATCATAATTTCCAAGAGCTGTTGATGACTAATGATACTTGGGAAGTAAAATAACACTGCTTTAACACATAAAATAGTAAAGGCGTAGATTGAGAGTTAGTTCTCTTTCTACGCCTTTATTTATGAGCCGTCATCAATTTGCTTTACCTTTTTAAGCATTCACAGAATAACTAAAAATATTCTTACTATGTTTCTCAAGACAATTCAAAACATCTTTAACTATAAAAGCCTCTTACTTAGATAACGTACAGGATACCATACAGAGAGAAAGCCAACTGCCAAAACTGTGATAAAGATTAATACGACATCCCAAGCGTGAACGCTGACAGGATAGGCGTCTACAACAAAAGTACCACCACCGCCTCCCAATGAAATTATACCAAATTTCTGTTGGATAAAACATAGGATTAAGCCTAAGACAATACCGGAAATAGCACCAAAAAGAGAAATGAGACGTCCTTCAAAGAGGAATATTCGGGAAATGAGTTTATCACTAGCTCCAAGACTCCGCAAAGTTACTACATCATCCTTCTTATCCAAGATCAACATAGAAAGGGAGCCTATCACATTAAAACAGGCTATCATTAAAATAAAAGTGAGGAACAAATAAGAGATTAGTTTCTCTATCTCCATAATACGGAAAACATCTGCCTGCTGCTGATAACGATTCTGAACAACAAAATCATCACCTAGTATGTTTTCGATTTTAAATTGTACCGATGAAGTATTTGCATCAGGCTTTAATTTCAATTCCATCGCAGAAACTTCTGTTGTATAATCCAGAAGCTGACGAAGAAAATCAAGAGAAGTCAGAATATATTTTCCATCATATTCTTGCTGATTCACCACAAATACGACACCTGGAGAATACAGATAATCACGGTTGAAAGAAGCACCGGGATTTGCCATGTTCACTTTGGCATTTCGCTTGGGAAGATATACCTGAAGAGGATCGACAAACTCCAAACCGGTTCCCAAGGTCGCAACCAATTCCACTCCCATGACGCCATAATTCACGATCGAATCATGAAGAACGAATTTTCCCGCGCCATAAAGTATACTGTCTATAGCCGTCAGTTCTTCAAAATTATCCTCCACCCCTTTTAGTACAACCATAGCTTGGCGGTCCTTGTATTGCACCATTGCATTCTCTTCGAGTGTTTCTGTAAACACCTCCACTTCAGGAAGTGCACAAACAGCACGTATCCGTTCATTCTGGCTATCAAAGACCTTTCCCTCACGAACCGTAATTTTCAACTGCGGATCAAAAGCTGTAAAAAAGCTGGCCACCATATCCTGAAAACCATTAAAAACAGAAAGAGTGCAAACCAAAGCAAGCGTAGCAAGAGCCACCCCACATACGGAAATGCCGGATATGATATTAATAGCATTATGCTTTTTCTTTGAAAAAAGATAACGCCTGGCTATATAAAAAGGGAAGTTCACCTCTGCAATGAATTATTTCACTTCAGCAGCGAATCTATTTTCTCAATATAATCCAATGAATCATCCACGAAGAATTTCAATTCAGGAATGATACGCAGCTGGTGACGTACACGAGTCCCAAGCTCATAACGAATGGATTTCATATTGTTATTGATATTCTTTACCATCTCTTCTGCTTTCTCTGAAGGAAAAACACTGAGGTAAACACGGGCAATACTCATATCAGGACTAATACGAACTGCGCTAACAGAGACCAATGTACCTGGCATGGACTTTGTTTGAAGCAGGAATATCTCACTTAGCTCTTTCTGCAACAGGCGAGATATCTTATTCTGTCTGGTTGTTTCCATAAAGTTATTTACTGTTTTACGATTTACTACTTACTATTTTCTTCCTTATAATCGTTAATCCGTCACGCAAAGGAAGTATTACTTTTTCCACTCGCACATCTTGCGCTACCAAATCATTAAAGGCTTTAATACCAATCGTTTGAGCATCAGTATTGCGAGGTTGTTCAAGCACATGCCCGTCCCACAAAGTATTATCAGCAATGATATATCCACCTTCGGAAAGATGCGCTAATGTCATCTCGTAGTATTCAATATACTTGCGTTTATCGCCATCAATAAAAGCCATATCAAAAGTAACACCTAAACTCGGAACAAGTTCTAAAGCATCACCTATATAAAAACGAATTTTATCGGCAAACGGTGATTTCTCCAACCATGGACGGGTAAAGTCCTCTTGCTCATCATTGATCTCAAACGTATGCAACAGTCCACCTTCCGGCAGACCTTCCGCCAAACAAAGAGCGGAGTAGCCGCTATACGTTCCGATTTCCAATATCTGACGAGGCTGAATCATTTCTACAAACATTTTCAGCATCCGTCCCTGCAAATGCCCGGAAGCCATACGAGGACGAAGAAGCTTTACATGTGTATCCCGATAGAGCGATTTCAAATAATCGCTCTCGGGATCAATATGCTGCAAAATATATTCGTCTATCGATTCGGTTTCCTGCATAAAACTGACTTTTACAATTACAGATAGCGGTTGTTGTTAGGTAATACAGTCTCCTCTGCATGTTTCAATGCATCTTCCACTACATTAATTTCAAGGAATGAGGTCTTTGTTCCTGCCTTACCACTACTTAAATAACCTACCATATCGGAAGGTTGCAAACGGCCTTCTTTCAACAGACGACGCAATGCCGCAAAGTAATATTGCTGTCCGTTAGCCAATTCCGGCATATAGATAGCTTCCACACCATAAGACAAAGCCAAATGACGCATTGTCTTTTCTTTATAGCAGATAGCCAACACTGGATACTTTCCACGGAAAGCAGCCAGATTACGAGCAGTGCGTCCGCTATAACTATCAGTAATAATAGCACGTATTTTTAGCTTAGAAGTAGCTTTTACAGCTTGTTTAGCAAGGAATGCCGTAACATCATTACTATTCTCATCTAACGGAATACGGATATCATTTTCTTCCAGTTTATCTTTTTCTGCCTGAGCCGCAATTTTAGTCATCGTTTTCACCGCTTCTACCGGATACTTACCATAAGCAGTTTCTCCGCTCAACATCAAAGCATCTGTACGATAGTAGATTGCATTGGCAATATCAGTCACTTCCGCACGAGTCGGACGAGGATTATTTATCATTGTATGGAGCATCTGAGTAGCAACGATTACCGGCTTCTTTGCCAGAATACATTTGCGAATCAATACACGCTGGATTCCCGGAATACGTTCTTGAGGCACTTCAATACCCAAGTCACCACGGGCAACCATTACGCCATCTGCCACTTCCAGGATTTCATCAATATTATCTACTCCTTCCTGATTCTCAATCTTAGCAATAATCTTAATATCACTATTGTGTGCATCCAGAATTTCACGTATATCAAGTACATCCTGACGGTTACGCACGAAAGAGTGAGCGATAAAATCAATATCCTTTTCGATAGCATAAAGAATATTGTTACGGTCTTTTTCCGTCAACGAAGGAAGATTGATGCGAACCCCCGGGACATTTACGCTTTTACGGCTTCCCAAAGTAGCATCGTTCTTAACTTCACACAACAAATAACCATCAGTCTTATCAATAACTTCCAGTTCCAGATCGCCATCATCAATCAAAATCGTACCACCGATATTCAAGTCAGACACAAAGTTCGGATATGAAACAGCAATACATTCACGGGTTGTTTCCAAATCCGGATTACCTACAATCTTTACTTTCTCTCCTATTTTATATGGAATCGGCTCCGCATTAGCCGTCGTACGAACTTCCGGACCTTTTGTATCCATCAAAATCGCAATACGGTTGGACACAGCACGTACATTTGCAATCAAAGCTTCAAAACCTTCACGGCTAGCGTGCGCTGTATTCATACGCACTACATTCATCCCAGCCTCAAACAACTGTTTTATAAAATCCACATCACAACGTCTATCCGAAATGGAAGCCACAATCTTAGTCTGTTTCAATAACATAGTCTTTCTACCTATTATATATTATTACCTTATTTATTATCTATCCAATAAAGCTTCTAAAGCCAAACGGTACGAATTTAGCCCAAAGCCACAAATCACTCCTTTACAAGCACAAGCAATCATCGACACATGCCGGAAAGACTCGCGACTATGCACATTGGAAATATGCACCTCAATCACCGGAGATGTCACAGAACGAATAGCATCCTGCAAAGCTATGGAAGTATGTGTATACGCACCTGCATTCAAGATTATACCATCCACATCAAATCCCACCTGCTGTATGCAGTCTATCATCTCCCCCTCAATGTTCGATTGAAAATAGTCGATCTCCACGTCAACGTATCTTTTACGAAGATCAGCCAAGTAATCTTCAAATGTAACGCTTCCGTAAATGGAAGGTTCACGCTTACCCAACAGATTAATATTCGGGCCATTAATAATTTGTATCTTCATCGCGCAATCCTGTTTTTTTATACCTTTGTATCTGAAAGAATGTGCAAAGGTAGAAAAAAGAAATGGAAATCAACGAAAAAAAGCATAAGAAGGAGCAACAAGAGCTGATAATCAGAAAGTATCAGCAGTATCTCAAACTGGAAAAGTCCTTATCTCTTAATACTCTGGATGCCTATCTTACGGATCTGGACAAACTGATGAGCTTTCTGACATTGGAAGGGATTAACGTATTGGACGTATGCCTGTCCGATCTTCAACGTTTTGCGGCCGGATTACATGACATCGGTATTCATCCCCGTTCACAAGCCCGCATCTTATCAGGAATCAAATCATTTTTCCGTTTCCTCATCCTCGAAAACTATCTGGAAGCAGATCCCAGTGAGCTATTAGAAGGGCCTAAAATAGGTTTCAAACTTCCTGAAGTACTGACTGTGGAGGAAATTGACCGGATTATCTCCGCCGTCGACCGCAGCAAAGCCGAAGGACAGCGAAACAGGGCTATTTTAGAAACACTATACAGCTGCGGACTTCGGGTATCGGAACTTGTCACTCTTAAACTATCCGACCTCTATTTTGATGAAGGCTTTATCAAAGTAGAAGGAAAAGGAAGCAAACAACGACTCGTACCGATCTCCCCCCGGGCTATTAACGAAATAAAACTTTACATCATAGACCGCAACCAGATTGAAGTGAAAAAAGGACATGAGGATTTCGTTTTCGTCAGTCAGCGGAGAGGCAAAGGACTTTCCCGGATTATGATCTTTCATATGATAAAAGAATTAGCACAAAAAGCGGGCATTACCAAAAACATCAGCCCGCACACTTTCCGGCACTCCTTTGCCACTCATTTACTGGAAGGCGGAGCCAATTTGAGGGCCATTCAATGTATGCTCGGACATGAATCCATTGCGACAACGGAAATCTATACCCACATCGACCGCAATATGCTTCGTAGTGAGATTATCGAACATCACCCACGAAATATCAAGTATAGGAAAGAAAAAGAGAAGCTATTTCATTAAATTATGATAAAATCAGCCCCTTAACTATATATTTATATTAAGAATTAATATCTTTGCGTTACTTTTTCTGTGTGAGCAGAAGGAGGTTGGCAAATAGACGATATTTCAATTACAAACATTTAATTTATACCTAAAATGACTAAGAAGTTGTACTTGCCTTTACTCATGGCAATGGTTGTTGCATTATTCTCTTCTTGCAGCAAAAAAATGGGTGAATTGTCAGCTGATTACTTCACTGTTACTCCGCAAGTGTTGGAGGCAATAGGTGGTAAAGTTCCTGCGACCATCAATGGTAAATTTCCTGAAAAGTATTTCAACAAAAAAGCGGTAGTAGAAGTTACTCCGGTTTTGAAATGGAATGGCGGCGAAGCTAAAGGCCAACCAGCTACTTTCCAAGGTGAAAAAGTGGAAGGTAACGACCAGACTATCTCTTACAAGATGGGCGGTAGCTACACAATGAAAACTTCCTTTGACTATGTTCCTGAAATGGCTAAGTCAGAATTGTATCTGGAATTCAAAGCTACTATCGGAAAGAAAGTTGTGACTATTCCTGCTGTGAAAATAGCTGATGGTGTAATCTCTACTTCTGAATTAGTAAACAATACATTAGGTAACGCTAACCCTGCATTGGGCGAAGACGCTTTCCAACGTATCATCAAAGAAAAACACGATGCCAACATCATGTTCTTGATCCAACAAGCTAACATTCGTTCCAGCGAATTGAAGACTGCTAAAGAATTCAATAAAGAAGTAGCTAACGTTAACGAAGCTGCTAACAAGAAGATCAGCAACATCGAAGTTTCTGCATACGCTTCTCCTGATGGTGGTGTAAGCTTGAATACTACTCTTGCTGAAAACCGTGAAGGCAACACAACTAAAATGTTGAGCAAAGACCTGAAGAAAGCAAAAATCGATGCTCCGATCGATGCTAAATATACTGCACAGGACTGGGAAGGTTTCCAAGAACTGGTTTCTAAATCTAACATCCAAGACAAAGAGTTGATCCTCCGCGTATTGTCCATGTACCAAGATCCTGCACAAAGAGAACAAGAAATCAAAAATATTTCTTCTGTATACAAGACTTTGGCTGACGAAATCCTGCCTCAGTTACGTCGTTCTCGTTTGACTTTGAACTATGAAATCATCGGTAAGTCTGACGAAGAAATCACTAAGTTGGCTTCTTCTAATCCTTCTGAACTGAACGTAGAAGAATTGCTGTATGCTGCTACACTGACTAGTGACCCGGCTAAACAAGAAGCTATCTACACTCAAGCTACAAAACAGTTCCCGAACGATTACCGTGGTTACAACAACTTAGGTAAATTAGCTTACCAAGCTGGTAACATTGACAAAGCGGAATCTTACTTCAAAAAAGCTGCCAGCGTTAATGCTACTCCTGAAGTTAACATGAACTTAGGTTTGATCTCTTTGATGAAGGGTGACAAAACTGCTGCAGAAGCATACTTCGGTAAAGCTGCCGGAACAAAAGAACTTGGCGAATCTATGGGTAACCTGTACATTGCTCAAGGTCAATATGAAAGAGCAGTAAACTCATTCGGTGACTCTAAGACTAACAGTGCTGCTTTGGCTCAAATCCTTGCTAAGGACTACAACAAAGCTAAAAATACTTTGGCTAACGTAGAAAGACCTGATGCTTACACTGACTACCTGATGGCAGTTTTAGGTGCTAGAACTAACAATTCTTCTATGGTAACAAGCAGCTTAAAGAGCGCAGTTGCTAAAGATTCTTCATTAGCTAAGAAAGCAGCTACTGACTTGGAATTTGCTAAATTCTTCACAAATGCAGATTTCATGAACATCGTTAAATAAGAGAATTACCACTCTATTTTAAATATTAAGAATTGCCTGTCATTATAAATGACGGGCAATTCTTTTTTTTTATCTGTAAAAACCGTACTTTCGCAGAAAAGAAATCAAAGCAATGAAAAAGAGTAGCATTTTAATCCTCATAATCATTTGTCTATGCAGTTGTGGTAAATCTTCAGAGAAGGTAAACATAACCGGGGAGATCAAAGGTCTGGGCACAGATACACTTTATCTGTATGGAATGGATGAATCATTCGACCGGATAGATACCATTTTCGCGAAGAACGATAAATTCTCTTATACAGCTTCAATAGACACCATTACTTCTGCCTTTTTACTTATTGACAATCAGACAGAATATCCAATCTTCCTTGACAAAGGAAATCAAATCAAAATAAAAGGAGACATCAATCACCCGGAATATCTGGATATCAATGGCAATATATATAATGAAGAGTTTACAACCTTTCAGAAAGAACTAAATAGCTTGCCTACCCCGTCCGAGAAAGATTTAGAGCAAAAAGCAGAAGAATTCATCATGAAGCATCATTCTTCTTTTGTCAGCCTCTACTTATTGGATAAATACTTTGTTCAAAAAGCCTCACCCGATTTCAACAAAATAAAAAAATTAATTGAAGTCATGACAGGAATATTGCAAGACAAGCTGTATATTGAACAGCTCAACGAAGCCATCTCTCTGTCAGAGAAAACAGAAACAGGCAAATATGCCCCCTTTTTCAGTCTATCTAATATAAAAGGAGAGAAAATTACCCGGTCATCAGAAAATTTCAAGAAAAAGAACCTGTTAATCAACTTTTGGGCTTCATGGGGAGATAGCATTTCCAATCACCGAAGCAATACCGAGCTAAAAGAGATCTATCAGAAATATAAGAAGAACAAACATATAGCTATGCTCGGTATCTCCCTTGATATGGATAAACAAGAGTGGCAGGATGCTATAAAACGTGATACGCTCAATTGGGAGCAAGTCTGTGATTTTGGCGGACTAAATTCCGAAGTAGCCAAACAATACGCCATCAAGCAAGTTCCCAGCAACATTCTTCTATCAGCAGATGGGAAGATTCTTGCGAAAAACCTCAAAGGAGAACAATTGAAGAAGAAAATAGAGGAAGTAGTCACCGCTGCTGAGGAAAAGGAAAAACAAGACAATAAGAAGAAAAAATAACCAGTAATCAAACGTGTTAATTAAAGTATTCGGAGCGGCTGTTCAAGGAATTGATGCAACACTCATCACAATCGAAGTCAACAGCTCGCGCGGCTGTATGTTCTATCTCGTCGGCCTTCCGGATTCTGCGGTCAAAGAAAGCCATCAACGTATTATCTCCGCATTGCTGGTGAATGGTTATAAAATGCCCACAAGCAATATAGTAGTCAACATGGCACCAGCCGACATCCGAAAAGAGGGTTCAGCTTATGACTTACCTCTTGCCATCGGATTACTAGGGGCTAGCGAAACAATCTCCTCCGAGAAGTTTTCCCGCTATTTGCTAATGGGCGAACTAAGCCTGGACGGAAGTATACAACCTATCAAAGGTGCGCTTCCCATTGCTATCAAAGCGCGCGAAGATGGTTTCGAAGGGCTAATCATCCCCCAACAAAATGCACGGGAAGCTGCCGTTGTCAATCAATTAAAAGTATACGGAGTCAGTAATATCAAAGAGGTCGTCGAATTCTTTAATAATGAACGCGAATTAGAGCCGACTGTTGTTAATACACGGGAAGAATTCTATCAACAACAGACCAACTGTGACTTGGATTTTGCAGACGTAAAAGGACAAGAGAATGTAAAAAGGGCACTAGAAGTTGCAGCCGCCGGAGGACATAATTTAATAATGGTAGGCGCCCCGGGGAGCGGTAAATCGATGATGGCCAAACGCCTTCCTTCCATTCTTCCTCCTCTTTCGCTGGGTGAAAGTTTGGAAACCACCAAGATCCATTCAGTTGCCGGACAATTGAAACGCGGGTCCTCATTGATTTCCCAGCGTCCATTCCGTGACCCACACCACACAATTTCCCAAGTGGCGATGGTTGGCGGAGGTAGTTTTCCACAACCCGGAGAAATCAGTCTGGCACATAATGGGGTACTTTTTTTAGATGAATTACCAGAATTCAACCGAGGAGTGCTGGAAGTATTGCGTCAACCATTGGAAGACCGTCAAATCACAATTTCCCGCATCAAAAGCACTATCAGCTATCCGGCCAATCTGATGCTGATCGCATCCATGAACCCATGTCCCTGCGGATATTACAACCATCCGACAAAAGCATGCGTATGCAGCCCCGGACAGGTCCAAAAGTACTTGAATAAGATATCCGGTCCATTATTAGATCGCATCGACATTCAGATAGAGATCGTTCCTGTACCCTTTGATAAGATTTCCGATCAAAGACAGGGAGAATCGAGCAATATCATCAGACTACGAGTGATAAAAGCCCGTCAAATGCAGGAAAAACGATACACCGAATATACCGGAATTTATTGCAATGCACAAATGAACAGCAAACTGCTTGCAATGTATGCTCAACCGGATGCAAAAGGACTCGCATTGCTAAAAAATGCTATGGAACGGCTCAACTTGTCTGCCCGAGCCTATGACCGGATTTTAAAAGTTGCCCGTACAATCGCTGATTTGGAAGGAACAGAGCAAATACTCCCCAACCATCTGGCAGAGGCTATCAGCTATCGAAATCTCGACAGAGAGAACTGGGCAGGATAATAACAATGAATATAATAGAAGAGAATTATTTCATCACTAACGCTATATTTTTTCATATATTTGTTTTACATTTGTGACAAATAAATATGCAATCATATGAAAACATCAATAACAAGTCTTTTAATGATATTTTGTTTGAGCATATTAACTTATGCGCAAACTCCCCAAGACAGAGCCACAGAACTAAAAAACCAAGCACAAAGTAGTCTCAATCAAAAAGATTACATCAAAGCGCGTTACTTATTCAAAAAAGCATACGAAGCATTTGCAACCCGCGAAAACTATCCACAGGCAATAGAATGTGGTGTTCAGGCTAATGCTTTATACGTCAGAGAGAACTTTTACAAAGAAGGATTCGAACTTTGTCGTGACATGGACCAACTTATATGGGCCGGAGAGCAAAATCAGAAGAAAGTCTTTTATGACCTCCGCTTCCTCGTGAACAAAGAACGGTTGCAGATGTACACAGCACTTAAAAATCCAGCTCAGGCAAAAACACAGCTGGATAAATTGGAAGAGACCGCTAACCTTGCCAAGAATGACTCATTAACAGAGGTTTTACTGTATACAAAAGCCAACTATTACTATACATTTAATCAAAACACACAAGGCGATGCCTGTTTCCGCAAACTGATTAATCAATATAAGGAAAAGAAAGATTATGCCAAAGTGAGTGATTGCTACAAGAACCTTATCGGAATTGCCCGTAAAGCCAATAATGCCCGTTTAATGGAACGCACCTATGAAAGTTACATCGTTTGGACAGACTCCGTGAAAGCGCTGACAGCTCAAGACGAACTGAATGTACTGAAAAGGAAATATGACGAAAGCCAACTGACCATACAAGAAAAAGACGATACGCTATCAGCCAAACAATACATCATTATAGGTCTGTGTGTTCTTGTAGTCATTCTCATAGCCGGACTGACAATACTGGCCGCCATATTACTGAAATTTATCGCTGGCAACCGCAAATTAAAGAAAAGTGTGAAGATTGCCAATGAACATAATGAATTAAAAACCCAATTCATACAGAACATATCTTCACAGATGGAGCCGACTTTGAATACGTTGGCTACTTCAGCGAATGAACTTTTACAGAAAGCTCCTCAAGAAGCGGGACAAATGCAGAGCCAAGTTGCTGCTCTAAAGAAATTCAGCGATGATATCCAGGAACTGTCTTCATTAGAGAATTCATTAACTGAACTCTATGAATTAGGTGAAATCAACGTAGGTACTTTCTGCGAAAATGTAATGGATAAGGTTAAGGAGCATATTAAAACAGATGTTACTCCTTCAGTCAACGCTCCCAAACTTCAAGTAAAGACAAACAAGGAACAACTGGAACGTATCCTTCTCTATTTACTGAAAAATGCAGCCTTCTACACCGAACAAGGACGTATCAGCCTTGAGTTCAAGAAACGTGGTGCACATACTCATCAGTTTATCGTGACGGATACGGGAACTGGTATTCCAGCAGAGCAACAGGAAAATATCTTCAAGCCTTTCACGGAAGTGAAAGACCTCACTACAGGAGATGGACTAGGACTACCAATCTGTTCACTAATCGCCGCAAAAATGAATGGTAGACTGACGCTAGATACAGGCTATACCAAAGGAACCCGTTTCATACTGGAACTTCACGTCTAAATTTTGCATAAACGAATAACTTGTATCATTAGATTACTTTCTAATTTGTTTATTATAGTTACTTTTAGCAAAGAGTATTCCAAACGCAAATTTGAAAATACACAAAAATATTAACAATTTCCCACATAAACAGATATCACGTTTAATAAACTTTTGAGTAATTTATTAAGAACGGTATTTGAGTTTATTAAGAACTTTGTAATCGGATTTCCGAGTTCTCAACTCTATCTATTACAACAAAAAGGCTGCAAATTTCATGAAATTTGCAGCCTTTTTGCCTATAGCCGATACACCATTCCTGATACTAATCAAGAAATAAAAAGCATTTGTCAAGAACTTACTGAATTTTTGCTGAAAAAACAAAGAGAAAACTAACTTATATATAATAAGATAGCCTTCTCTCTATTTATAAACAGACTTTCCGCTTTATTCTACGGAATATCATCTCACGATATTTTGTATCAATAAATATCAGACAATAAAATCTAACTTTTGCGGCATATTTCCCATTTTTACCACTGAATAGCTTGGTCTGTATCAGGAATCAAGCTATTAACTTTTCGTTCCATCAACATACTACCTTCAGCACGACAAGGTACAACGATATCTTTATCTTCATACGTTGTCACATCATCATACGTATATGACATATAAATCGTCGTGAAATGATGTTCCAAATAAGGAGTTACTTCATCTAAAGACATGCTAGTCGTATAAGTAGGCGAATCTCCTATAAGTCGGAAGTTCATGGCATTAGTCGGATCGGCAGGTTCAGCTGTCAATGTCCCATTTTCGTTAAAAGTCAACACAATCTTATATTTATCTCTATCCTTCAATTCTTCACTAATGACTCCGGCATAGAAGAAGCATTGATTCTCACTCACTACATGCAAGGTACGTGTACTTGAAACCATAGCACTCGTATTATCCATCATATATACAAACATATTGGTGGCCCCATAAGATCCTGAATAATCATTAAACGGCATCACACGAAGAAGTGCTTTACGATAATTCTTACGTGGATTCGGATCATACGAGTCACTATCCAAAATCGTCAATGGAAGTACCCATTTATCAACAAGATCCAGTCCGTTAAATTTGAATTTAATATCAAACAAACCTTGACATTCCCCAGCCGGGATATGACAAGTAGGAGAGGCAAACTCATAGTGTTTCTTATCCAGCAATTGGAAATACAAGTCTTCACGTTGTTTCCAGCGAGCTTCATTCAAACCAATCAATGTATCCGGATCCACATCAATAGCAACATCCAGATCTCTTTCATTCATAGTAGAGCCACCTACAATCACCGGTAGCCGATAAGTCACTTCACCGTTGGCTTGGTAACGCAAATATACATCAGTCACTCCCTTACTATTGACAGGGGCTTTCAATCCGACATTTTGCACATACACTTCTTCCACCCATTCATTGTTACATGCACCAGTCAGAACAAGCGTTAATAACAATATAAAATATACGATATAATTCTTCATATTTTTCCATTTAATAAGGTTAATCATAATATGTCCATCCCGGGTTCTGAGTCAGACGCAAGTTTCTTCTCAACTGATCATGGGAAATCGGCCAGAAATACATTTTACGACTAAAAGTAGTCGGCAAGTTCGAATTGATCACTTGAGTATGAAATAAGTCTCTTTCTGTTTTACTCATATATGCATTGCAACCATACATCTGCTGCGACTCCTCATATTCGGCATCCTTCCAACGGCGCAGATCAAAGTAACGACTGTTTTCTGCAAATAACTCTATCTGGCGCTCATGCTTCAAATGCTTGCGGAACTCATCAGCATTCTCATAAACATCTGATCCAAAATCAGGAACTCCTCCACGAATACGAACTCTGGAAATAGCATAACTCATTTCATTCTTATCACGTGAAATATCATAAGACTGAGTTCCATCCCATGAAGGAATCTGATAAGTACTCGCACCTAATTCATTTAATGCCTCTGCATACCATAACAACACATCAGCATAACGAATACCAATCACAGGCTTTGAGATAACCCCTCCCTCTGTCTTAAAGTTGTCACGAGAACTAACAAATTTCCTGATCCCAATACCAGTAGCCAACCAACGATCACCTGAATTACTCCAGCCACTCTCTTCACCACGATAATACCATATGATTAGATTCCGGTCATACGACTGTACAGCATTAGTACCATTCCATAAGCAACCATTGTATGCTACCGTAGCATAAAAACGTGGTTCACGATGTCCATATTGTTTGTTTACACCTTCCACCAATGGCGCCCAATCACCACTAGCTGCTTCCTCGGCACTCACATAATTTTCATCACCCGTCCAGTCTTTCGTCTTATCAAAAGGTTTTCCGGTATTCATCTGGTAGGCATCGCATTGCTTACCTGTCATAGCATGACAATTATAACCTCCGAATGCAATTGGCATCTGATGTTGAATCATCGTATTGATATCTCCGTTGTTCTGTCCGGTTGTAAAAATCATCTCTTTGTTTTCCGAAGGAAAAATCACTCCATTAAAAAGTGTCTCGTAGGACTGTAACGGGTCAATATTCCGCCATCCTGCAGGAAAATCCGCATGAGAATATACCGCATGCGTAGGAGGAGCAATCGTTGCCGGATTATCAATTGTACCAGTAGAGTGAGCTGAAACCGTATGTAGCTCATACACACCCTTACGACCAAGTTCTACCACATCACGAGCAGCTGCTGCCGCCTTTGCCCACTTTTCTTCATTGTATTCTTGAGCCATCAGATAGCGTCCTTCATCATCCACCAAATCCGTGAAACGTTCAGTATCGGTTGGACGCGGATTATTAAGAGGGCTGGCAGCATAAAGCAATGCTTTTGCGCGAGTTGCCAAAGCTGCTCCACGAGTAGGACGTGCCATATTACGTGTATCACGTTTCAATGGTAGGTCTTTCGCTGCAAGCTTCATTTCCTCTGCAATGTAGTTGACACAATCGTCATACGTGCTACGTGGGATATAAAGATCCTCATAAGCAGCATTATAGTCCATCACACCATCATTAGGTATAATTGGTATAGGACCGTACTTTTGCAACAACTTCCAGTAGAAATAAGCGCGTACAAAACGGGCCTGTGCTTTATAATCAACAATTTCATCCGGAGTCATTTCTTTATTTCGGTCAATATTCTGAATAAAAATCGAGGCATGACGAATACCATCATAAGCTTGTGCCCAAGAGTCTTGTTTCCAATTCTCATCATATTCACAATATTTGAATACACGATATTCAAGATTACGGTCGCTATAACACATATCGTCAGAAAAGTTAGTGATACAGTTATCTTTCGAACCAATATCAATGTTACTCCATGTCAGCCAAGCGTATGCAGTCGCCAACCATTGTTCCGACCATTCTTTATTTTCGAATATATTTTCCAAACTCTGGGTATTTTCTCCCAATTTCCCCTCCACGCTCAAATAATCTGAACAAGAGGAAACCATCATTCCCATACTGATAATGGTGGAAAACAATATATGTTTCTTTTTCATATTTCGTATTATATATTAACAGTTAAACCTAAAGTGAGCATTTTAGACAATGGATACTGCTGTCCGTTAGAGCTCCCCATTTCAGGATCCCATAATTTGAATTTAGAGAATGTTAACAGATTTGTCCCGATAAAGAAGATGCGTACATTATTCATCAAGATTGCACGGCTGATGTTCTTTGGAAGTGTATAACCCACCTCTACCGTTTTCAGGCGCAGATATGAACCATCACGCAACCAATATGTCGATTCACGGTTATTGTTACTGTTATTCTGCCAAGTCAAACGAGGATATTTGGCATCAGGATTCTCATTCGTGCCAAGACTCCAGTAGTTTCCTACTACATCCGTAAGAATGTTACCCCAGTCACCACCACTAAATGGTCTGACTCCAAAACCATCAATAAAGAAAGAGGATTTACCAGCACCTTGGAAATGTAGATTCACATCGAACCCTTTCCATGTAGCAGACATACCAAAGCCGTAAATCAAATTCGGACGGGTTGTAGAACCAATAGGTACCCTATCACTATCATTAATCACGCCATCACTGTTCACATCTTTATATTTAATATCACCAGGCATTACTGTTCCCCATTCTGTTTGTTGAGGACTGTTACGTATATCATCATAATCCTTAAATAAGCCAAGAGCTATCAGACCTTTCGCTTGATTGACACGATACCCTGTATCACGTATATAAGGATATGCGCTATTTGCCTCGTCAGCAGCCAGAATCTTATTATTACTATAAGTGAAATTACCGCGTACAGTCAGACTGACATTGCCTATATTCTGTTTGAAAGCCACATTTCCATCAAAACCGGTAGAACGTACCTTACCTACATTCGCACTAGGTGTAAGATAACTCAGACCTAAAGTTCCTGGTAAACTTTGACGCTGCATAAAGATTCCATCACGTGTTTCATGAAAGTAATCTACAGTACCAGTAAACCTGTCATCCCATAACGAGAAGTCAACACCTATATCATGCTTAGTAGCAATCTCCCATGTCACACCAGAAGAAGATATCTGCTTATAAATCTGTCCATTATCCACATTAGGAGTATTGTAATCTCCCCAATTATAAGGATTTCTACTTTCAAAAAGCTCCAGATAAGGGAAACGAGTTCCAATATTGTCACTACCTACCTTACCATAAGAATAACGAAGCTTAAACATATTCATCCATTTCAGATTCTTCTTAATAATAGGTTCTTCCGCAATATTCCATGCTACTGAGTATGCAGGAAAGAAACCAAACTGGTTACCTGGGGCAAAATTTTCTGAACCATTGTAACCAAAGTTGAAATCAACCATATAGCGATATTTCCATCCATAGGTAACACGACCAGCAAGTCCCATGTGTCTATTAGGTAGCCAATCATAGCCGACTGTACTTTGTGTGTTGACATATTCATCCTGAGTATATTTCAACGTACCGCCCACCGAATGATCGCCGAATCGACGATCATATTGCAGAATAGCCTCCAAAAACTGCCTACGGTTACCTGAAGCAGAAGACTCATGAAACATCAGCTGTTTCTCTGCCACTTTTTTGAAAACGATTTCCCCGTTAGAATCTCGCTGACGTTCGGCTTGCCATTGTTCAGGCCACTGCTTATGATTACGATAGTTATTGTTATAAGTATCAAATCCAAAACGTCCGGTAAACTTCAAACCTTTCGTTATAAAATCCAATTTCTGATCCAAAGTTGCATTCGTTTGAATTACGTTCTGCCACTCCTCATAATAACCGGTTTGTGTAGCAATTACCCATGGATTAGTACGTTCACTTGTTCCAGCGGCCGGAATTCTTCCGTTCGAAAAAATTACCGGCATATTAATAGGTGTCTGTCCCATTACAGACTTCCACAATGCATCAGAACCAAGTCCCGGATCATTCTGAGTAGAAAGCCAGCCTGAAACACCTACCGTCACCATGGTGGTCTTTGTAACGTCAAAATCTACATTCATACGATAGTTCCAACGCTGATAATTGGCATTTGTATTATAATCTTTCAACTTGCCGTCTGTCTTATACATACCTCCCTCGCTAACATAGCTTGCTGACACAAAGTAGCGTGCCACAGAGCCACCGCCACTTATATCAAGATTAGCACGATAAGTCATTGCACCGTCTCTTAACAATACATCCATCCAGTCTACATTCGGATACAAATCTGGATCCAGTCCTGTCTGAATCAGTCTCAACTCATCTTGAGAATACATCGGCTGTTGAGAACGGGTTGTACGTGACTCGTTCAGCATGGTAGCGTAAGTATAACCATCTACAAAGTCAGGAGTCATAGTACGTGTATTATAAGAAGTTTCCACTTTCGCATTGATATTAATTTTACCAGCCTTACCTCTCTTAGTAGTAATCAACACTACGCCATTTGCACCACGACTACCATAAATTGCTGTAGCCGAAGCATCCTTCAATACGGAGAACGACTCAATATCTTCCACATTGACTTCATTCAGACTACGTTCGAATCCATCTACCAAAACCAATGCTCCGGAGCCTGCCCCAAAAGTAGAAATACCACGAATCCAGAATTCCGACATATTGGCTCCCGGTCTACCGGAAGTCTGTCTTGCTAACACACCAGGAACATTTCCTGCCAATGCATTTACCAGACTTGAAGTAGGAGATGACTTCAACACATCCACATCTACCGTAGAAACTGCACCTGTCATTGTTATCTTCTTTTGAGCACCTGTACCAGTGATAACCACTTCATCGATCACACTCGCAGAAGATTCGCGTAATGTGACATCAACCTTACTCATATTATCCTTTATCAGGACTTCTTGGGTTTCAAATCCTATATAAGAAAAGATCAGCGTACTGTAAGGAGCTATTTTGATCTTATACTCACCATCAATATTAGTGATAACTCCCAAACCCGCAACATTCTTTACCGAAATATTGACTCCAGCCAAAGGTATCTTTTCGGCATCTCTGACCATACCGGTTACCTCTATCGTCTGACTCTGGGCATACATATCAATGACGCAACCTGTTGTCAGTAATAATATCATAAATAAAAATTTCCTCATAAAATAAGAATTGTGAGTTAATCATCAATTTACTGTAATGCAATGGTACGAACACGGTGATTACCGTTGTCACCAACATAGAAAGTACCTGTAGACTCTTCATAACAAAGTCCTAAAGGATAGTTGAAACGTGCTGTTTCACGAGGATCACCATCAATATATCCTGATACAATCTGATCTGTCGAATAACTTCCACGACCGGCAAACGTTGTAACAATACCATCTGGAGTGATCTTACGAATACAATGATTGGCAGCATCAGTAAGATAAAAATCATATACATCCGCACGTTGCTCTGCCACATATTCTTCGTTCAACACAAAGCACCCCTGCATTGGATTATCAAAACGGGCAGAATTCTGGGATGCGTCCTTGTAACCATATGATCCGAACTCTCCAGCAAAAGTAATAGGAGTTTCCAGATATTTACCAGCCCAATTATATTCTGCTTTCATCACACATTGCTTGTCACGTGCTATTAAATAGGCAAAATTTCCACTTGGATGAAAAGTAACACACTGGAACCAGCCGCTTGGTCCCATCTTGGCAATCTGCTTCGGATCCCACATTTGTGTCTTCTCATTCCAAACCGCCTTATGAAGCGTAGCATCACGACCACGACACAAAAAAATAGTACCATCTATAGGATGTGTGAATAATGTATTGAAATCATCTCCATTTAAAGCCGGATAAGAATTTTTAAAATTTTCTTTACGAAGTAGGTAATAAGCTCCTGCACGTTCTACATTCCCCTGCGGACAGTTCACAAACATAGTATCCCTGTCCACACTCCAGCCAAGTCCACTCGGAGCACTACTCCAGCCAGCAGCACCATTGGTAATCACAGTAGCTATAGAATCTTTATCTAGATAGATTTTACGTAAACTATGTTCATTCTCGAAAAAATAAATGCAACGTTCGCCTGATGATTCGTCATAGTACATGGCAAGAGGAGTTTGAGTTCCTGCTTTATCAAAATTACCATCCGTAATAGAAGTATTACCTTCACTATCTACTACACCGCACAACGTGCCAACAACTACATTATACTGATAAGAGAACTTTTGGTCAAATGTATAGGTGGCATTCAAGCTTTTATCCTTATTCAAGATATCCACCTGCACAGCCCCTCCATCCGCACGGGAAGGAACAATACAATAAATCTGTGTACCGGAAGAGCTAACAACTTTCGCTTCCTTACCACCGACAACCACTCGTATCAGTGAAGGATCAGTCCCAAAATTACTACCATTGATAAACATGTTCGTGCGCACAGCACCTTCCAAGGGAGAATAGTCAGTAAAAACAACTTCAACATTAGGATCAGAAGCTACATAAGACGGAAGATTTACTTCCACATTTTTGTCCATGCAACTACCCAATCCACCCAGGCAAATCAAGGAAAACAATACAAACCTAACCTGTTTCCCTCCTTTTTGTGTTTTAAAAAGGTTTTTCATTGTATTTAATTATTCGTTAAACAATAAATATAAAAATCAAAAGAAAAAAAATAACTATGCATTATTCCAATGCGCACTATTAACGAAATGCAAAATAAAACGCTATCCTATTAATAGAATAAAAATAACGGTTCAATAAATGACAAAAACAGGTCAAAAACCTATAAAACGACTATCCAAGTATGTTTTGGAGCACTTTTACTATTTTATTATGTTGTGTGCTTTTCTCTATTATCATCCAGCCTATATCTCCCCCCCCGAAAGTGATGTTACATATAGCATAGTTATATAAATGATCATAAAAATACAAACATTTTCTAAAACGGAGCAACATCAGAAAATATCAACTACAGTATCTGGCTTGCCCTTCATTACTTATAAAAAAAATAGTGGGATGCTTTTATCACCCCACTATTACATTTCTCATACTATTGCTTGCTCCAGCAAATAGATTGCAAAAACCAAGCTTTATTTTCGTCATTCAAACCTTGACGCTTCAAAACCTCCGGGAGGTCAGTATAACTTTTCCAAAAATCGGAAACTAAAGAAGAGATCTTCTCCGGTGCATAGATTACCGCTTCACTCAGACTTCCCATTTTACCAAATTCTTCCTTGAAGCAAATATATGAATCACGGTATTTTAACTGCTCCATAGATTTAGCAATTCGTCTAGATACTCCCAACAAGCCGTTCATATCAGCTGTTTCCGTAGGATAAACTATTTTAATAACCTTTTCCTGATCACACGACAAAACAGGCAAATCAACCGAAAGAGCAAACT
Source organism: Bacteroides luhongzhouii (assembly GCF_009193295.2). Lineage (NCBI taxonomy): Bacteria > Pseudomonadati > Bacteroidota > Bacteroidia > Bacteroidales > Bacteroidaceae > Bacteroides > Bacteroides luhongzhouii. The sequence goes on from NZ_CP059973.1 coordinate 886,732, forward strand.
CTTCACCCAAATATTCATATTTGGCAGGTTGACCATTTACAGTGACAGACTGAGGAACAAGTGATAAGAGCACTTTCACTCTGAATGAACGAGATTCAGGCATATCTTTATATTGGCCATCACGTTTACCGATAACAATCGTTCGTTCCTGCCCTTGGCTGGAGGATGTTAATTTAGTCACAGCATATTCCGAAGCATAGTTCTTATCGTTTCCATTATCTTCATAGAAATTAAAGGACGAAATTCCATTTCCACCAGGGAATACGGTAACAACAACCTCCTCATCATTACCGTTCAGGTTCATCACCTTTCTTGTATACATCGGTAATACCGCTCCCGCTTTTACATAAATCGGATATTCATCAATAGCAAAAGGACGTTCTACTATTTGTCCTCCTTTCAGTAAGGTGCCTGTATGCAACTCATACCATTCACCTTCGGGCAGCCACACACGCACTTGTACATAACCATCTTTTGCAGGAGCTGTGGCAGGAGCAACCAGAATATCATCTCCAAACATATATTCATTACGGAACTCATATGCTTCCTTATTATCCGGATAATCATAATACATCGGACGACAAAGTGATAATCCTTCATCATAACCTTTACGAGCCATTGTATAAATATAAGGTGCCATCTCATAACGTTGCTGGATTGTCTTACGAAGAACATCACAATATTCTTTGTTGAATACCCATGGTTCTTTATTCAAACCGGCACTTTTTTGAGAATGTGTACGCATAATCGGGCTTAAGGCTCCGAATTGCAACCAACGAGTGTACATTTCCGGATCTATACTTTCACCGATATGTCCTCCCAGATCATGACTCCAATAACCATATAATACATTGGAAGCTGTCGAGTTGAAGTAAGGCTGAAAATCTAATGATTTCCATGAAACAACAGCATCACCGGAGAAACCTACTTGATAGCGATGATTACCCAAACCTCCCCAACGGTGATATAACATCGGACGTGTGTCCCTGTTCTTTTCCATATTACTAAAGAAAGCATAATTAATCCACCAAGTGTTGCTCAAATTCTTCACCTTCGGATCATATATCCCTTGCTGCCAGTCCAGCCACCAAAAATCAACACCATCTTTTTCCATTGGCGTCAATACATTCTTAAACATATTTTTAATAAACTTCTTATCTGAATTTATCCATGGAATAGTCTGTTTGGACTGAGGATCGACTCCCATATCTTTTGCTAATCCAGGATATTTTTCTTCATAAGAAGCTACTCCATCCGCCGGATGTAAGTTAAGGGTGATTTTCACATCATTCTGTTTCAAGTATCCCAAAAACTCCTTTGGATTCGGGAATAAATCACGGTTCCATGTCCAACCGGTCCAACCACCTTTTCCTTGCTCTGTATAATGCCAGTCCATATCTACCACCAATACATCCAAAGGAATCTGATAAGTATGGAAATTATCAATCAGATTACGGAACTCCCTGTCAGAATATAACCAATAGCGTGACCACCAATAACCAAATGCATACCGGGGAGGTAATGGTACTTTTCCCGCAAAGAGGGTATAATCTTTCAAGGCAGCTTTATAGTCATGTCCATATGCCATGAAATACCAATCCTGTCCGCCATTAGCCGGACGCTCTTTCACCCAATCCCAATCTTTATTATCATCAAACAAAAGTCCCTGAGAATCATCAATCAAAGTCCAACCGTCCGTAGCCAACAGGCCATCTTCCAATTTCAGTTTATCACCTTTCTTTGTATCAGCCACCCATGTTTGTGTCTGTGTATCACCATCCATACCATCCAATGTACGATAGGTTCCTTTCAGGTTGCCCTTCTGTTGCATACCGGGTTTCCAGGTAAAAGGTAATATTTTTTTAGAGGCAGTGATAACCAAGTTCTTATCTGTAAACTGTCCACTGTTTTTCTTATAACGCATCTTCATTTTGGAAGTCGTTATTTCAACCCATCCCCCTCTTGTTTTTAGCTTGTAATCTACCTGGGGATAGTTACGATTCACAACGATGTGAGATCTATCGTCCACGAATTTCCCATCTGGTGCATATTCTAAACGGATTGCTCCATCAGAAATGACTGTAAATCTTACATTGTCATCTGTATAAGCAATATTTCGCTGTGTGTTTTGCGCATGCAATACAAATATAAAACTCTGCATGACACAGAGTAAAAGCAATAATCCTCTTTTCATGATAACATTTAAAAGCAATAAATTTATAATTCGAGAATAAAATAGGGTCGTTGCAGTTATCATAGCTACAACCACCCTATGTCAACTACTTACTCTTCTTGAAAGTCGGAGCTTCCGCCTTCACAACCGGTCCGTCCCCTACGAGATACGGCCAATCATCGTCATCCCAATAAACTCTATCAAGCAATACTACACGACCTAAAGATGGATCGGCAGTCCGGTAAGCATGATAGATAATCCAATCTTTACCTTCATCATCCTGCACTATTTCAGCATTGTGCCCTGTCCCCAGGAACGCATCATTTCTGTGTATCAGTACCTCATGTTTATTATCATTCATGTTGTCACCTGATTTATTCAAATAAGGACCAAAAAGCTCGGTGGCACGACATACAACTGTTTGGTATGTACTATTTGCACCGTCACAGCAAGTGCCTGTAGAGCAGAACAAATAATAGTATTTACCTCTTTTCAAAATATATGATCCTTCATAAGCATTGGTACCTCCAGTATTGGCAGCAACCTGTATTTTTGTCGCTTTTGCATTTTCAATACCTCCTTTCAATCCAAGACCGTCTTCAGTCAATTCAACACCCCAAATACCATACCAGCTTCCCCAGAAAAGATATTTTTTACCATTATCTTCAATATAGAAAGGGTCGATACTATTATGAACATCGATCTCATTGCTACGGAATAATTTGCCTTGATCAGTAAACGGTCCTTCCGGCTTGTCCGAAACAGAAACACCAATACCACAAGTTGCTCCACCTCCCCACTTGGACAAGGAGTAATACATCACATATTTTCCATTGATATAATTGATATCCGGTGCCCAAATACCTGCTTCCGGTTCCCATGACGGTTTTTTATCATCCTCGTAAGCGCCGCCCACATAAGTCCAGTGAACCAAGTCTTTGGATTTGTGTATCCATGTATTTCCTCCGGTAGCATACAAATAGAAACATCCGTCTTCCGCTTTTATCACTGTCGGATCCGGATTATCGGAGTCGATGACCGGATTTGAATACCACACTTTGTCTACCAATGGAGCTTGTTCTGCTTCACCTTTCTGTTTATCGTTGTTACCACACCCCCATGTAAGCAGGGAGAGTATTCCAAGCGTAATTGTATGTTGTAAGTATAACATAAGTTCTCTGTTTTTTATTAATTTTACTAATCTATTCCATACTCAAATTCAATTCAACACCAGGCCCCAATACAATATGGATTAATGAAGTCTTTGATTCTTTGTCCGTTTCTGAAGTAATTGGCATACCATCCGACTGAAACGCTTCCAATGTAATGCTAAACTGAGCTTCTTTTTCGTCCACTCCAAAAGCTTTCATATATTCTATTATCTGTTGATTGGTAAAAAGCTGTTCGCGTACTCCGTTATAAGTAAGTATGCTTTTATCTTCCACACCCATTGTTCCAGTTGTTTCCCCATCTACCTGCAGTCCTAAAGTCATAACATACTTCGATGCTGTTTCTATATCCAGCCAACGGTAGACAAAAGCAACCCCATCCATATTCTCCTGTGTAATCTGTACATAATAATCATCAGATTCCACTTCTACTCTCGGTACACGTGGTTGTGGGTCACCCTCACTTTCCACATCTCCACATGCTCCCAATACAAATATATTAGTAAGCAGATATAGTATTATAAACAGTTTTTTCATGATTTTCATATTTTAATTTACTTCTTATGGAGATTATTCAGTCGACTCCAAATATATCTTCATCTCATTAAGGTCTACTGTCAAAATGTATTTACCATCATCAGCAACAATCCATTTCAAGTCACCGCCATTATCCTGATACCTTGCTTCTCCGAGTTCATTGTCTGCGGCCGGATTTGCTCCTTGTGAAGGAGCAAAAAAGAATTTTCCTGCAAAATCTGCTCCATTCGGCTCCAACGCCAACTTAAACTCTTTACCGCCATAAAAGTTACCTGTATACGTCCAACGTTCTGGATGGCGTGGATCATTATTCACAAATGCACCTTCCTTTTTCATTTTACCCCAATCCCATCCGATTGTACTGGCATCGCCAACAATCCAAATCCCATCTTGCGGTAAAGGGTAAATACTAACGATATTCACATCCAAAAGATTTAAGTCCACAACTATTGTATAGGTACCGTTCTTTGTATTTTCAAACATCTCACCATTCCCTGCTTCTGCCACATATTGCAAAGAATTATCTCCATTCTCAGCTTTCATGTAGCATGGATAATCAGAATCCGGACTAAGTGCAAAGAAGTACTCACATGGCTTCAATTCTGCTGTCGACTGATATACTCCTGAACCCACAACCTTCTCGGTCATTCGGCGAACAGTTTTCTCTCCAGCATCATCCACCATCACCATATATATCGCAGTAGCATTCTTATCATATCCGATCACATCCAATTGTGTCTTCGACAACTCCGGTTTCAAGTATTCTACAGATGAATTGACCTGTCCTATAACCTCTGCTTCAATAGTCACCTTATCTCCAGGAAGTATACTCCAGAAAGCCAGTATATCATTCAACTCCTTATGCGTAAAACTAATGGAACGTTCCTCCGATTCAATCTCATACAAATCTGTCACATTAGAATGTAAATCTGCCATATACATTCTGAAAAAATAGGTGATAGTAGCATCAGCTCCCCCACGTTGAGCCGCAGCATCCCATGCAAATATAACAGCAACTTCATTCTCCTTCTCTTTCTCCAAAGTAATTTCAGAAGAAGAAGCCTTCAAAAGCATCTGATCTACAGGAGTTTCAAGCGCGTAATACTCCGGATCTTTATTACAGCTCGCTGCTATCGACATAAGAAAGAGCAAGCATATTAGTTTCATTATCTTATTCATAATTATGCTTTTCATTTTATTAATTCCAGAAAGGCGCCTGGACCAAGTTCGTGTTCTTATTCATCTCATCTATATATACCGGCAGCCAATACATCGCCTTTTTCCAAACACGGGTCTGAAAAACGGTTCTCTTGTAAAATTCCTGACTATTTATTCCTGCAAAGTTCATACCATAATCATCTCCACACATCTCCGGAAGTTGTTCTACAATTTTCCAACGGCGAATATCCGACCAGCGTGATCCTTCACAACAAAGTTCAACACGACGTTCCATATGAACGATCTCACGCACTGCTAATTGATTATCATCAACATGGATGTATTTGGGATCATCCAGTGCTACAGTATTCAGCGTATATTGACGTACACCCGCACGTTCACGAACTTTATTCACGTATTTCAATGCATCCTCACGAGATGCTCTATTATCGTAGGCCTCATTAACGGCCTCGGCATAATCCAAATAGGAAGCTGCCAAACGATACAAGAACATTTGACGCCATTTATAACTACCATTCTTCGGATTATCTTGCGGATATACTTTTTTACGAACCAAATAACCATTTTGGGGGGCATCGTGTGTATAGTCATTATCTCTCTGATTCTTAAAGAATTCAAATTTACGCCCTGCCAAAGCATACCACGAACCATTATAGCTCACTGCCGTATAGAAACGTGGCTCTCGGTTACAATACATATTATATGTACCTTCGGCAGTTATTTCTCCCTTTTGCCCTGTTCCGCCAGTCCAATTGGTAGACCTAGCTTCTACTTTTGTCGAGAAACCTTCTTCTACATATTCTGAATTGTCATCGTCTTTCGGAAGTCCGTTCTTCATAAAGAAAGCATCCACCAATCCTTGATATACGCCCAAACCATTTCCGCCACCATATTCTTTAGTAACCGCCTTGTTTGTATAGAACTGATAACTTTGATAAGCATCTTCTTTTGTATATGGGAACAATATTTCCTTGTTTCCATCCTGAAATTTTGTAAACCAAAGATTCTCAAGTGAAGTGAACGGATCAATTTCTCCCTCATCATTATATTCTACATACAAACGATAACCAGCTTGCTCTGCCACATCAAGTAATTGTTTGCAAGCCTCTGCCGCTTTCACCCATTTCTCTTGGCTATAAGTAGAGTTAAACAATTCCTCACCTTCTTTATTCTTATGCCCGATATACCACTCATTTCCGTTTACTAACGGGCTTGCAGCAAATAATAACATCTTCGCACGAACAGTCAGACACATGACTGAAGTTATTCGCCCATATTTCTCCACACTCTGCCATACAGCAGGTAATTGTTTAGATGCTTCCAACATTTCATTATCCAAATGACTGACAACTTCATCAAATGGCCTTTGTCCCACCATCAAATCTGAAAGAGTAAAGTCAGTCGGGGCAATATAATTCGGTCTGAATGGAATAGGCCCATATGCTTCCAATAATTGCCACCAATAATAAGCTGCAAGAAAACGTGCTTCCGCTTTCATATAATCCACTTCTCTCTGAGGAAGGTCGGAATCAGGTAATGCGTGTACACGTTCTATAAAAATATAAGCCTGACGTATTTTTCTCGGAAGACCATCCCAGAAATTTCCTGCCCATTGTGTATTCGGTGTCCATCCACCAAAAATCTTGGTGATATTGGGCCAGTCCCATTGCTGCCAGCGTGCAGAAGCAGTCAAGTCATCTGCAAACACTTCCCAACCATACGTATTTAGCCAGTCATTACCCGGATTAGGGATACGGCTGTATACATTGGCCAGCCATGATTCTACTTTTGTCTTATTCTCAAAGACCATGTCTATGTCAATTTCCGTATCCGGTTCTTTATCAAGATACGTACAGGAACCCAACGATACAATGCCTATTAAACCGGCAACTATATATTTCTTAAGTTTCATTATCGTCATTTTTTTAATTAGAAATTCAGGTCAACTCCAAACATTACAGAACGCATAGCCGGATAACGCAGACCGGTGTTCGTATTTAATTCCGGATCCCACAGTTTGAAAGGAGAGAAACAAAATAAGTTATTACCACTCACGTAAAAACGAATAGCTTTGGAATGTATCTTATCAGTTACAGATTGCGGTAAAGTATATCCAAGTTCCAACGTTTTCAAACGCATAAAACGCATATTCTTTTTCCACCATGTGGAATTCCGGTAATTCTGTCTATTAGGCTCCTCCGTCAGTCTCGGCCAGAAGACATCTTGAGCCGGGTTCTCTTCTGTCCATCTGTCGTTATAATTAGAGTAAATATTCCCTTGTAATGTTTGTCCGCTACCCGGAATGAAATACGTAGTTCCACCAATCACACGATAAGTATCACCTGTTCCCTGGAAGAAGAAATTCAAATCCCAGTTTTTATAGCTTACATTACCTCCGAAACCATAAACAATACGCGGGTCTACCGTTCCACCAATGTATCCTTCATCCGCATCAGTGATAATGCCATCACCATTCATATCTATATATTTGATATCACCGGGACGTACTTTTGAAGCTCCAACGTCCTGTGTCGGTATACCGAATTTCAAATTACCATTCGCATCGAAATCATCTTCTGTAAACAATCTTTCTGCCTGCAATCCATACAAAGTATTTAATGAACGACCTGTCAATCCTCTGTATGTACCTTTCACAGTTTCTGGTTCATCGTATTCGTCCACCCTGTTGATAGCATACGTGAAATTAGAGCGGAAACCTACAAACCAATCTTTATTAATTTGTTTATTATAGTTTAAGGAGAATTCCACACCGCGGTTAGTCACTTCACCAAAATTAGCCCAAGGATTAGTCAAGAATCCTGTCTGTGAAGGAATAATCTTACGCTGCATAAAGATATTGGTACGTTTTTCTTTGAAAACATCTACCTGTAATTCCAATTCATTCCATAATCCCAGTTCAAAACCAAGGTTCATTTTCAGAGCTGTTTCCCAGGTAAGATTTTCAACTCCAACTTCTCCTTCTGAAATACCGGTACGACCAATCTGTCCTGTATCACCCCAGTTATACTTATCTGCATTGGTATTCAATGTTGTTATATAGGCAAAACGGCGTCCTCCGATATCATCATTACCTACTTTTCCTATAGAACCTCTTAATTTCAATTTACTCAATGTATTTCTGAAACGATCCATGAAAGGTTCTTCAGACAATAACCATCCGACTGCCACAGAAGGGAAAAAGCCGAAACGTTTACCTTTAGCAAAATTCTCTGAACCATTATATCCAAAGTTGAACTCCGTCACATAACGGCTATCGAAAGTATAAGATAATCTACCCGCAATACCTTGTTTTCTATAAGGTTGTACACTACCATTATCATAACTTTGCTGATTATACAGAAACAATGCATCTACGTCATGCTTTCCGAAAGTGCGAGCATACGTTAATGTTCCTTCAAAATACACCCTCGAATTTCCATATTCCCCCTTATTTCCATGTCCCAAAGACTCATCTCCATATTTAAGTACCGAATGAATCAGATTACCTTCAATGTCACGTCCGGTAGCAATACTATGATAAGTAGCATCCTTTCCCCTTGTAATCGAACTCTGATTCCAACGGTCGAAAGAAAAGGTTACTTTCGCTTTTAATCCCGGCGTGATCATCTTCAGATTCTGTTCAATAGCAAAGAGTGACTGAATCTGTGAAGCTGTAACTACGTCGTAACCTCGCTGTGTCACCGCTGCCCAAGGGTTCACATCATTAATAGCCATTATTGGAATAGTCCCATCTGAATAGCGGGCAGGATACACGAAAGGAGAAGTTATAAACGCTCTATCAAAAGCATCGTCCGTACTAAATGCCTGTTTGCGGTGTGTTTGAAGGAACCCACCGACATTTAAACGCAGCACTGTTGTCTTAGTCACATCCAAGTCAACATTCGCACGCATATTATAACGAGTTAGTTTCGTTCCCGTATCATAAGGCAATGATTTATCCGTCTCCATAATTCCCTTCTCACCGAAATAAGAACCAACCAACGAATAGCGCAGAAAATCAGAACCACCTGATACGGTCAGATTCGCACGAGTAGAATAAGCATAATCCTTTGTTATTTCATCCAGCCAATTTACATCCGGATACAAATCTCTGTCATAACCATATCTCGTTCTGTCAATCTGCTCCTGGCTGAAAGGCAAACGCGACTTGTTCTCTGTTATTTCATTTATCAATGTCATATGATCGGCTGCCCCAATAAAATCCGGAAGTTTTGTCGGCTCTGCAATAGAATGTTCCACACGCAGATTGACAGAAGGAGCTCCTACTTTACCACGCTTCGTATTGATAACGATGACACCATTTGCACCACGTACACCATACATAGCACTCGCCGATGCATCTTTCAATACTGAGAAAGATTCAATTTCAGCAGGGTCTATGTTATTCAAGTCGCGCTCAATACCATCTACCAACACTAACGGAGATTGTCCACCGGAGAAAGAAGCAATACCGCGAATCCAAAAATTCGAGGAATCGTAACCCGGTTCTCCCGAACGTTGAACCGCTATCACACCGGCAATCTGTCCTGCCAGATTATTAGACAAAGAGCGCGTGGCACCAACCTGTAACTTCTTAGGCTGTAATGTCTCAATAGAACCGATAACCGACATTTTCTTCTGACTACCATATCCAGTAACCACAACTTCATCCAAGGCTTCAATATCTTCTTCTAAAATTACATCAAAGTTAATCTTACTTCCAACTTTTATTTGTTGAGTTTTGAAGCCAATATACGAAATCTCTATTACGGAATTCTTTCCGGGTACATCCAAATAAAAGTGTCCGTCCATATCCGTAATCACTCCAGTCCCTGTCTGTTCCAGTACACGTACATTCACACCAGGAAGAGGATTCTTGTCCTTATCGGTTATCGTACCACTGATACGAATACCTTTCGCTTGCTCCGACATATTAGTCTTACCAAACATAGAAGAATGTTCCGGTAAAGCGGAGTTAGCACTTATTCCATAATACAACAACAAGCAACCAAACAATGCTTTCTTCAAATCCATAATATTAAATTTAAAAAACTCATAATAAATACTTTATCTCATATTGAGTGAGAGCAAAAGTAGATAACCAACATAAAATGTAATAAAACACATAAACCAATAATTAAAAAAAATCGTTCAAAATGAAATTAAAATATAATTGAGATATCTTCTGACCTATTTCTGTCATTTTAAGAAATGTTCCGCACGTCCCGGAGTCAATAACTCCCACAAAGATGCAACTGTCCATCCTGGTGCGAAGATATCGTTATAATACCCTTTTCCATTTTTGCCATAGTCCCAGTTGGTATGTTGAACGACTTCCGGATAAAAACCGGATTTAGCAATTCCACATAGATGCCCTTCGTGAGGTAGCAATTGGCGCATGGAAGTAGAAATCACCTCAGCGAAATGGGCAAAACGTGGCTCCTCATATTCCTTTGACAACCATTGCAGTACCGAAGCAAATTCAAAAACAAACACGTCAATATGGTTGTTTTCTACAGAGACATTGCCCCAACCACGAGTTTTCAGACCGATATCACCCAACATCTGACCTTGAGCAAAAGGAACGTCCCATACATAATACCATGACAATGCAAAATAAGCAGCCTTTCTTGTCAAGTCGGCATAATGACGATGCTCGTCTCCTTTCGTTATTAACGAAAGATAGTAAGTTGCTGTAGCAGCATAAAGAGAAGCCTCTTTATCTTCACAATTGGCATCGAGAGTAGATGAAAAATAATCAGCTTTAGATATCAAGACTTTCTCCAGATAATCTGCTGTCCTTTTAGCACTGGCTAAATAACGTTTATCCTTAAAATATTTATATCCCATTATTAAAGGTAAAGTGGCCGAGGGTGTACTTCCTCCACTATTATCGACCACTGTAAAATCATCGTGGAATTTACGGGGGAAACTGCCATCTTCATGTTGCAACTGCAGAAGTATATCGAGCATATTTTTCATCCTTTGTTCCCATTCAGGATGACGACGGCCATTCTCCCTTTCATAAGCAAGAAAATGGAGCATAGCATAAACCCCTTCTGATTGACGACGAATACTATGTACAGGATCTTCATACCCTCTATCAAAGTTTACCGATTCTTTAAAGAAACCAGCTTGGGTAAAGCCATTCTTCAAATAACTATCGAATACTTTCATACTGTTTTCTTTCAGATCCTCTCTGCCGCATTGCCAACTATATTCCCAAGCATTGAATGCATTAAGGAGTACACGACCGATAAAACCGACTTCTGCCTGACCGTTACTCTGACAATCAGCAGTCCGCAAATGAATACCCGAATTAAAAGTCAACGAATTACCAGTCACCAGACTATTCACAAAAAAACGGCTCATAACTTCTTTCATATCCTCAATAGAATAAGGAGTATCAACCGGAGCCGGAGCATAAGTGTCATAACTATACTCCCACGCATTCCGAATAAAATCAGAATAATCATCAGCTTTATTCTCCAGAATCTCCCATGTCAGTAACATTGTTTCTCCTTTTTTCAGAGACTGAAAAGCCTCTACCGCCGGAGCCAATGTTAATTTTCGAATATAGCTTTTAGGTGCTTCACGGTAAGGAAAACCGAAAGAAAGTGTTGCCACTCCATTCTGATTTTCGAATCCAGTAAAACCTATTGAAGTTTTACCTGAAAGAATGATTTCTCCCTCTCGATGAGTAGACAAAACCTCATTAGCAAAATTGTCTATACGACTCACTGTCACAAAGCTTTTTTCCTTTTCTGAATAAATACCTGTAAGAGGAGCACTCAATCTATCCTCACGTACCAACCAGCTGTCTGATGTATGAAATGAAGGTGCTTCCTTAGGAGATCGCAGATTGCGACGATACCAGAACCCCGGCATATAGAACTGGCAATCATCATGATTAAAACCGGTTGACAACTGCTCGCTAAAATTAAAATAAACATCCTCTAATGCAGTTAGACTGACATTGATGCGTAACTTACCATTCATATCCTCCATTCTCTGAGTTATTACCATCGGAATACCTTTTGAAGGTTCCAACAGATAAGATGAACGGTCATTCTTCAACTGCCGCATATCCAGCGAGTATTTTTCCGACTCATTTCCCGGTACTTTTAAGGAAATAGATGCTGAAATCTTTTCTGGAGTATAATTGACAGCTTCAACAGCCTCAACATATAACCCAACAAGTATTCCACAAAATAAGCATTTTAAATTCATGTAAATTCAATTAAATGAATCAGTAATAAAATAAATACTGGTTCTGTTAATACATTAATAATTCATTTTCAAACTTGAGCAACAGCTAATATCTTGTAGCTTGTGTGATACGCGACAAAAGTATGGAATTCTACCAGCTTAGGATATTAAAAACAGGTCAATAAATGAAATTCCTGTCTCAATTTCCCTCCCAAAGTATACATCTTCTGACTCTTATTTACGCAACCGAAAAATTGAACTCATTTCTGAAGCCGGACATATGTTTTACCATCCGGTCCGACTCCTTTAACTACCAACTTCTTCCAATGTCCTGGCAATTTCGAAGGCAATTGTTTAATACCGCTATCTGTAATTTCCAAACCACAAAAGCCATTGATTACAGCCTGCAAAAGTCCTCCCGCACCAGTTGAGAAATAAGGATTAGTACCTCCTGCACCTTCAGAAAGTACACCGAACGGAGGTAGCTGGTTGGGACGGAAGCTTTGCACAAATAATTCATAAGCCTTATCCCCTTCACCAAGGCGTGCATATTGCAAAGCCAATACAGAGAATGACATTGCGGGGCCTCCTTTGTCAATCTTTCCCTCATAATACTCCAAATCCTTACGAATTTCTTCCGGACGGGTAATCAGGTTTAATGGATATACCAGTAAATTAGCATCCGCCTGCTTGATAACCTGTCCATTATAACCATCATACTCCATAGTCACTCCATTTTCAAATTTGGGGATGCGCAACTTTGCAGCTATTTCTTTCCAAATTACTGGAGCTTTAACCCCACATATGGAAGCTGCTTTAGCAGCATTCTGTAATGCGCGAATAACAGTACCGTTCGTGAAGGCATTATCATCACCCTCTGCATATTCATCGGCACAGACCACATTACGAATCGAATAAGAACCATCGTCATTCTTTTCTACACGACTTACCCAAAATTCTGCCACTTTCTCCATTAAAGGGAATCCTTCTTCACGCAACCATCGCTGATCTCCACTCATACAATAATAATTCCAGGCCGCAATGGCAATATCAGCTGTGATATGATGTTCAAAAGGACCAGTCAACGCCCAAGTCGGACACACTTCTTCTCCTGCATCATCACTTTCCCAAGGAAACATAGCCCCATCATATCCATAACTTAATGCTTTCTGGCAAGCTGCTTCCAGCCTATCTGTACGATAATCCATCATTGTTCGTGCAATGCCCTGATTCATAAAGAGCATAGGCGGATACATCCAAAATTCGGTATCCCAGAAAATATGCCCATTATATCCCTGTGAAGAAAGTCCAAAAGGAGGTATACTCAACCGACTTCCTTTGCGTGCATTGGAATACAGATTATAAAGTGCAAAACGCACAGTACGCTGTGCTTCATCATCCCCCTCAATTACAATATCACCTTTCCACATCTCGTTCCAGAGTTTCCGATGCCCATCCATCAGACGCGTCAATCCCTCTTTCGCACCATAAATCACTTCACGGTCTGACTCATTGTACGGATCTATAAAATCACGTCCGGTACAAACAGCACCTAATAAAGTAAAAAAGAATTTCTCTCCTTTCTTTAATGAAATAGAAATCTGACCACTCCCATTATATTGTTGCTGCACGTTGGAATGCTTATCATAAATAAATGCGGAAGAAGCTGAAACTTTTTGTTCGCGGTATTTTGATAAAGCCCAAGTACGCACTATTTTTATATCATTCCCATTAACATTCACATTGACCAGTTTCGAACCTATGTTTTTATACTCATCAGGTACCTCAATAGGATTTGACAGTGTCAAATACATATCCCCCAGTGCCGTAACCTCGACACGAACCAGTCCCGCATAAGGTAAATTTCTTAGAGCACAGATGCTATAAGATACATCCGCTTTTCCATCACAAGTGAAGTGCGTATTATGGGTAGCCTCTTTCATATCTATGCACTGTTCCCATCTCGAAATATTATCACCATTTACAGTCTGTCCATTAATCCGCATCTGCAAATTGAATGGATTGATTCCTCGTAAAACACGACTCACATCTTGAGGAGTAGCAGAATCAAAAACATGGTTTAGCATGACATGACGAATAGAAAACGGTTCTTTCCACGGCAGGATACCAATCCCCCCATTGGCAACTGTTGCCCCGTAATAAGCTCCGTGATAATCGGTTGTCTGTATCTTCCACAAACTATCCTGTCCATTTGCCTTAATGGTGAGAGCTGATACCAGACAATAAAATACGATAAATAGATTTCTCATATAAAAAATAAGATATTTAATTTGTTAATGACATCCGACACAAAAATAGGGCGTATCTGCCAATCATTAGGGAATAACCTGACCAAATGATGTGACAAATAAACCAAAAGCGTACTAAAAATAATATTTAAGCCAATTTTGGTAACAAAATTGGCTTAAATCAAAAGACAGATTGTTTTATCTTATTTAAATGCGTACTTCAATCGGTTTTCCATTCGTAATCTTACTTCTTTTTACAATCTTATGATCCTTTTTTATCAGAACCAACAGTTTGTCATCTTTATCGCGCTTCACCTCAATATCGAATATGGAACCAAATGCACAGATACGTTTCAATGACATCGTATTCCAACTTTCCGGTAGCTGCGGTGTCATCATAAAAGCATCCAATGCAATGGGACGGATGCCGAACAACCCCTCGGTCATAATGCGACAATACAAAGCACTTTCTGTAGATAAATGCCTTTGGTTTCCCTCCGGCCACGCTTCCACTGCGTAAGGAACATGATCACCCAACAAACGAGTAGCAGAGTATTTATCCAAATATTCAGTAGCTATGTCTCTGGCACCACAAGAGTAAGCCCCCCGGAAAGCATAGAGTGTAGAACGATCCCAATAAGTAGAAGTACCCGATTGAGTTAACAACCCATTCTCCATCCACAGTTTATCAGAGAATAGAGCCTCCACAGTACCTTTCGCCTGATCATAAACACCCATAGTCAGAGGAATGCAAATCCATGAACGAAGCACTGTATTACCATCATAATAACGATAGGTATCATACCCCTCTACATTACAGGCAAAATATGCATCAATATTCTTATAAAGTTCAGCAGCCCTATCCTGATAAGACTTTATCTGTTTATGTTCTTTTTTCAACGCCTTTCCCAAATAAGCAGCTGAAATCAAGGCATCATAATATAATGAAGATGTACATAGATTGGCTTTTCCAGCAGGAAAACGATTTTCAAGTTCATCAGAATCAGATTTTACCACCCCATCCGCATTCAGCTGGCGATGACAATATTCCAGACACCATTCAATCAGCGGCCACAATTTTTCAGCCTCATTACGATTACCAGATGCCAAAGCATAACGTGCTGCGCCATAGCCAACCATTGCTACATCACCACGATCACCCGCAACACCAAAACAATCAATTCCTTCTGCAATTATAGACGAGGGTAAAGGTTTATACTCATCATTCATATAGCGCATAAACAAGCCGAATGAATCCATAGCCGAACGGTTTCCGGCTTGATAACCTAAATATGGAAAAAATGGATTAATATATTCGGCCTGATCATTCGCCCAAACAGCAGCATAATAAGCTTCTCCACCAGGGCTCTGCATATATCCGCCTTTAGTATCAAATATGCTTTCCGAACCACGTATCTTGGCAAAAGAAAACATGGTATTGATTACGTCATTCGGAGTCTCTAACACAAGGTTACCCTGTATCTGTCTCAAAAATCTCCGACGTGCCAAAAGTTCATTATTAACATCCAACGCCAACTCCCGATCATGTTTCTTATATCCTGCATAGACTACCTGAAACCAAGCTTTTTCTCCGGCTTTCAGTAGATAAGTACCATTTTTTACCGGAGAAGAAAGAGTGGCCGTTAATGTATAGCTACCCTCCACTCCTTTTGTCTCATCAGTAGAATAAGAAAGAGTGGTCGATGGGAATTGGACTGTCTGTGGGTGATCTGTCGTATTCTCCAACTCATATTTCTCACAGAAGGCCGGTTGTGATGTGGAAGGAAAAAGCGTACGTGTCAATGAAATCCCCCTAGCTGCATATACACTCTTTACAGTCATAATTCCATTCAACGATACAGTCTCCACCTTTTCCCCTACTAACGGCCGGCCATTTACAAGACATAAATGTGCCCAGTCTCCATTAAAATGGTGTTGTAAACTACCATGGGTATCATTAGGGATAGTACGAAAAGTAGGTAAAACCATATTCCGGTCAATCACCCATTCACCTGCCTCATTAACACCATAGCGCAATACCGTTGAAACTTTCAGTCCACTCATTTCAATGTGGTCATTATGCGCTCCATTCACTTTCCAGCAAATACTATCGGAAGAAGCAATCATCCATCTCATTATCTCACTGGCATTCAAAAAATCAGTATATAATCCAATTAGTAATAGTGTAAGCCACACTGTCTTTTGTCTGGTCATCATATCTTATAGTATTATTAAAATTTTCACACTAATAAATTATAAATTCTCAATATAATAGATGAAATAAAATACAGCTTTATGTATAAACTACTCTTCTTTCGAATTAACAAAATCTTTAGGCAATACTCCAAATTGCTTTTGAAAACATTTAGCAAAGTAAGACGGAGAATTAAATCCTACCATATAACAGATTTCATTCACACGGTTTTCTCCCTCTTTCAGCAATTGGGCCGCCTTTTTCAAACGCTCCAAGCGTAAAAACTCATTCGGACTCAAATCCAAGACTCCCTTTATTTTCCGATAAAAGTTAGACCTGCTCATATTCAGATTATCCGCCATATTATCCATGCTAAATTCAGGGTTACCATAATTAATTTGGATTACTTCGTTCAACCTCTTAATAAACTCCTCATCAGCTTTTGTTAAAGCCATTGTATTAGCAGCTATAAAAGGAGACTCTGCAAAAGCCTGACGTAATTTTTCCCTATTCTGAATAAGATTAGAAGCACATGCTTGCAGATATTCTACAGAGAAAGGTTTTTCAATATAAGCATCTGCCCCCAGTTCCACCCCTTCTATCTTTGATTGTATATTGGTCTTGGCAGTCAGCAGGATGACAGGAATATGACTGTAATTCAAATCTGACTTAATAGTCTTACATAATTCAAAACCATCCATCACGGGCATCACAACATCACTTATCACTAAGTTCACATAATTGCCATCGAGCACCTGCAAGGCTTCTGCACCATTAGTGGCTGTCAGCACTGTATAATCTCTCGACAATTGACGGACAACAAAAGTTAGCATATCAGGATTATCTTCCACTACCAGCACAGCGGGGCGATTATCTTTCTTTCCTGTCTGCTCTGCAGGAATCTCGTTAACCCTTTCAATTTCAACCTCCGCCTCTGGAGTCAAAGTGATTGTCGTATCCTGAACAACCGGTAAAGTCAAACAGAAAATATTACTTTCCTCTCCTGCCTCCATAACCAACGTTCCTAGATGGAATTCAGCCAGCGAGCGGGAGAGTGCTAAACCGATTCCAGTACCGGTAGTCACCTTTCCGTCCTCTTGTTCATTAAAACGAACAAAAGGTTTAAAAATCTCCTCTTTCATTGCATCAGGAATAATTACTCCATCGTTCACTGTGCGAATACGGAATAGATTATTATCATCCCTTTGGGGAACTTCCAGCATTACATGTACATAACTTTCGGCATATTTCATTCCATTGTTCAGCAGATTGCTAATAATCTTCGTAAATGCCTCCTGATTAACATGAGCATAGAAGTCCTTCTCTGGAACCTGTAGGGTAAAATCCAACCCTTTCTGTTTTGCAAGAGAAGTGAAACGTACATGGGTTTCTTTCAGTACTTCCGTTATATTGCATTTTGCAAAGTTCAACCGGAATCCCTGGCTTTCCGTCGTGCGGAAGTCAAGTAGCTGATTGGTCAGATTAAGTAATCGTTCCGTGTTCTGTTTCATAACGTTCAAATCCTCACGGGTTTCAGCATCCACTTGTTTTTTCAGTATGATGTTTTCCAACGGGCCTTTAATCAATGTCAGCGGTGTACGTATCTCATGAGCTACATTCGTGAAAAAGTCAATCTTTGCATGATAAACTTCACGCTCCTTCTCCTGCTCAAACTTCTCCATCTGCCTGCGATGCTTATTATTACTACGTCTTTTGAAATACATAATTATATACAAAGAACAACCTATAATCAACAAAGCATACACAAAATAAGCCCAAGCAGAAAGATAAAAAGGCGGAAGGATATGCACTTTTAATGATATTTCGTTTTCATTCCATACTCCGTCACTATTAGAAACTTTCACCTTGAATGTATAATTGCCATATCGCAGATTGGAATAAGTAACGATAGGACTTTCGCCAATTGTCAGCCAATCTACATCAAAACCATCCAGTTTATACATGATTTTACTCATTCTTGGAGCTTGAAAGTCCAATGCTGTTACCCGGAAAGAAAAAGAGTTCTGGTTAGACTGGAGAATGAGTTCATCAGAGAAAGTGATACTCTTTTTCAATGGAGATCCCGGTTCACCGACATACACTTCTTTACCAAACAACAGGAAATCCGTAATCACAATAGATGGAAGCGACCTATTCTCTGAAAAAGTTTTCGGGTTGAAAGCGATAAAACCGTCGATACTTCCCAAATAAATCGTACCGTCTTCCGTCTCCAGACTGGAGCGGTAATTAAACTGATCGCCCAGCAGACCATTAGAGGTAGTATATACTTTCATTTTTCCGGTAGTAGGTTGGAAACATACGAGCCCATTATTCGTTGTCAACCAGAAAAATCCGTCTTTATCTTCTACAATCTGATAAACAACATCGTTTGGCAATCCGTCTGCCAGATTATAGCTGGTAAAAGTTTCCGTTTCCGGGTGGAACAGGCAGAACCCTCCGCCTTGAGTTGTCAACCAGACTTGCCGGTGAGAATCTTCGAAGATACTTACCACTTTATCATACGGAAGGCTTTTCGGATCATTTTCATTGTGCAGATAATTCTTCCATTTCTTCTCGCTTACATTATAACAGTAAGCGCCGTTGGCATAAGTGGCCAGCCAGAGGTTTCCGCCGAAATCTTCTTTTATGTCATATACAAACCGGCCATTCAGCTCTGGTATCCGGTCAAAATCGTCAGATTGTCTATTATAACGCAACAAACCGAATAAAGTACCCATATAAATATCCCCTGTCGTCGTTCTACAAATGGAGAAAACACTGTTATCTATCAATGAGCGGGGCGAATCTGTCTTCTGATAGGTTTTCACAATAGCACCCGTACGCGTATCCACCACTTTCACCCCTTTCGAAAAAGTGCCCACCCAAAGGTTATCATCAACCAAACACAGCCCATGAACATTTGTAAAAGCATTGCTTGGTGTGAAAAAAGAAAAAGTCTTGGTCTTAGGATTAAAACGATTCAGACCGCCATCTTCTGTACCAATCCACAGAATTCCTTGATTATCCTGACAGAACTCACGTACCCGTTTCCCATGCAAACCATTATCAGTCCCCTTGGGATAATATTTCTCGAAGTTCGTATAAAAACGGGGATAGTAGTTTATACCACCAAAGTAAGAACCAATCCATATGCCACCCTCACGATCTTTACACAATGAATAAATGGCATTATCGGATAAAGAATAAGGGTCATTGACCGAACTGCGCAAATGGGCGTACTTACTTAACCGGAAATTATAAATATAAAGTCCCGACTCTGCACCAATCCATAGTTCATTGTCAGAAGCGACCAACAGTTCACGACAGAAAACAGGCTCTCCACTTTCATCTTCTGAAAGCAAGTCATGCAATTTGTTAGAGGTCAGGTTAAGCTCTTTCACCCCTCCCTTTAAAGAACCTACATACAGACAATTGTATGCACCTTTCACAATACAGGTCACTACGTCGTTCGCATAAAATTCCTTGTTATCCAGAGGCGAAAGATAAGGATGAAGGGTGTGCAGACGGTCTTTCGAATAGAATAGTCCATCGCCATAACAGCCGATCCAAAGGGTTCCGCTATTGTCAAAAGCAAAGGTCTCAACATTAGTAGTAAGAAAAGAGAAGTTCTGTAAGGTATAGTTTTGAAGCTCTCCTTTTTCGAGATTATAACAGAACAGTCCCTGTGACTCCACTGCCACCCAAACGCATCCTTCGTTGTCTCCAGAAATTGCGGTTACAGTATGTTCTATTTTAGTGTTTTCCTCACTCAATTCGGTAAAGTGCCGGAAAGAGTCTTTTTCAGGATCATAGATATAAAGTCCCACGTCAGTACCTACCCAAATATCTCCTTTCGTATCTTCATAAAGTGCTGTGATAAAATTATTTCCGATACTCCGTCGAGTACGGTCATCATGTTTGAATTTACGGAATGATAAACCGTCATATCTATTCAAGCCATCTTTGGTGCCGAACCACATAAAGCCTTGCCTGTCCTGCAAAATCGCATTAACCGTATTCTGGGATAAGCCGTTTTGTACACTTAGATTTTTAAAATAAACACATAGCGAAAAAGTAAATTTGGGTAAAACGTAGCGAATTAGCTGATACAGCGTTCGTTACGCTTTGTTTTTCTATGGGACAGAGCCAACGAAATACCACCTCGAAGCCAAACAGCGCAGAAGTTCAGTTACCACCTCATTACCCCCGTAACGGGTGTGAATTTCTTGCTAAATGGTTCTGTTTCTGCGATTTGCGTAATTTTGCATAGCAGTCGGTAACTCACTAATAACTAATTTTGTAACCAAAAAAAGGAGTGAGTTATGCGTAGTACATTCAAGGTATTATTTTACGTGAAGAAAGGCAGCGAGAAGCCGAACGGCAACCTGCCTTTAATGTGCCGTATCACGGTGGACGGCGAGATTAAACAGTTCAGTTGCAAGATGGACGTTCCCCCACGGCTGTGGGACGTGAAGAACAACCGTGCTTCGGGCAAGAGCGTCGAAGCGCAGAGAATCAACCTTGCGGTAGATAAAATCCGTGTGGAAGTAAACCGCCGCTATCAAGAGTTAATGCAGACGGACGGTTATGTTACCGCCGCCAAACTCAAAGACGCCTATCTCGGTATCGGCGTCAAGCAGGAAACTTTGCTGAAGCTGTTCGAGCAGCACAACGCCGAGTTCGAGAAGAAAGTCGGGCACAGCAGGGCGCAGGGTACATTTACCCGTTATCGGACGGTCTGCAACCATATTCGGGAGTTCCTGCCCCATACCTACAAGCGTGAGGATATTCCATTAAAGGAACTCAACCTCACGTTCATCAACGACTTCGAGTATTTTCTGCGCACGGAGAAGAAATGCCGCACCAATACCGTGTGGGGCTACATGATTGTGTTGAAACACATCGTTTCCATAGCGAGGAACGACGGGCGTTTGCCCTTTAATCCCTTTGCGGGATATATCAACTCTCCCGAAAGCGTGGACAGGGGCTACCTCACCCAAACGGAGATACAGACGCTCATGAACGCACCGATGAAGAACGCCACCCACGAGCTTGTACGGGACTTGTTCGTCTTTTCTGTTTTCACGGGTTTGGCGTATTCGGACGTGAAGAACCTCACCGCCGACCGCCTGCAAACATTCTTCGACGGCAACCTGTGGATAATCACCCGAAGAAAGAAGACCAACACCGAATCGAACATCCGCCTTTTGGACGTTCCCAAGCGTATCATCGAGAAGTACAAGGGGCTGGCAAGGGACGGTCATGTTTTCCCCGTTCCGAACAACGGCAGTTGTAACAAGATACTCAAAGATATAGGCAGACAATGCGGCTTCAAGGTACGCTTGACCTACCATGTCGCACGCCACACGAACGCCACGACCGTACTTCTGTCGCACGGCGTACCCATCGAAACGGTGAGCCGCCTTTTGGGGCACACGAACATAAAGACCACCCAAATTTACGCCAAAATCACCGCCCAGAAGATAAGCCAAGACATGGAAACCTTGTCGCACAAGTTGGAAGATATGGAGAAGAATATCTGCCGAGCCATCTAATTAAGAACAGAATACCGATGAAAGAAGAAAGGAACATTATCACGATGGACGGGCAGGGCAATATCTCCCTGCCGAGCGATATAGGCGCAACCGCCATGACCGAGCGGGAAATCTGCGAACTGTTCGGGGTTATCGCCCCGACGGTTAGGGCAGGGATAAAGGCACTCTGCAAAAGCGGAGTTTTATCTATATATGACATAAAGCACATTATCCGCCTATCGGACAAATACAGCGCGGAGGTTTACAACCTCGAAACGATAGCCGCCCTCGCTTTCCGTGTCGAATCGTTCGGGGCGGCGAAAGTCCGCAGGGCATTATTAGAGAGGATTATACACGGGCGAAAAGAGAAAACGACGGTATTCGTGTCGGTTGTTTCGGACGGCAAGCCCAACAGCCGTTGGAAAGCATGATGATATACCAACATACCAACATGCAAACGTACCAGCATACCAGCATGCAAACATGCAAACCTATCACTATGGTGATATATA